>JAEOUN010000007.1 GCA_016839245.1 Candidatus Thorarchaeota archaeon | reverse complement strand
TCGAACGAAAGGATGTTGATGAGATAGGAAGAATGTCAAATGGCACGGGACTGAAGGCTAAAGAGGATTATATAGAGAAAATTTCTAGAGTACTAGTAAATGTAAAGAAGTACTTGGCTGAAAAAGCCCCTATCTTTATAGTAGCAAATGATAGTCATAATTTGTATCCTGAAATTGCCAAGAGGAGTAATCTGAAAATTATTGCAGAGTATAAGCGCCCAGTTTTAAATCGTACAGAGAGAGATAAGCAGCCATACTCTGAGTCGATATTTCACATGCAATGAATTGGTGAAGATTGGTTGCAATTCCACATTATTTTGTTATGTTAAGCGAATATTTTGATGATTCTTTACGAGTTCTGTGATCATTCCTCTGGAAGTTTTTCAAGACCTTCAACTAGGGGAAAATAAGCAACCAATGATTCAGGATTATTTTGAATAGATTGGGTTTGTTTGGCAGGACTAAGACATCGAAGATGATATCGAGCCAAACGTATGTTTCCAAATCTGTTTGTATCTTCAGTATGACACATAATATCAGGACAACTTCCATTATCAAAATAAGGGCAATCCGGACAAGCTACATCATGTGAAAGGGGAATACCAAATTCAGAGTAATCTTCAATTATTTTCTTACAAAATATAATCCACCTTCCACAGGAGTCGCATCTAAACGGTTGTTTTTCTATAATATTTACACTGACCGTTGGAATTCCAGTAAGTAGACTAAAATCAGCACTTTGCTGTTCCTTTCCTCGCCCTATTTCTAATCCAAAAACTTCACCTTTTCTCCTGAAAAGAAAAATATCAGGAGGCGCTATGACATCACTACCAGTAATAAGACGCTGTTGTGTAAGAGCAGAAACTACAAATCCCAATCTCTTTTGAAAAAGATAAAGATATACCAAAATTTCCGTTGGACCACCTCTAATCTTCGGGAACAGAGAATCATAATGATCAAGTACTCTATTAGGTGAAGAAGAATTTGGAATTATGTCATCGTCATAGTCAAATGTTTCCTGATACTTTTCTATGAAATAATTTTCATTGTTTTCAAAGAAATACTCATCAGTTATCTCAGTTCTGAGTTTTATCATCAAATCTCTTCTTGATTGTAGATTTTCTCTTGGACCAAAACAGTCCATAATCAACCATTGGTTAACAAGATACATTACAATCTTTATGAATTTCTTTCTGCTATCACCATCTTTTGCAGCAAGATAGATGCCACGACTTGTGATTATGTGTTGAAAAATGTCTGAGAGAATCATTTGCCGTGATCCATGAGGTGGATTTCCTTTGGATTTTGATCCCCCAAAGTAAAGTTCACGACAGAAATCTTCGTATCCATCAATGATAAGTAAAATTTCCTCCATTCTTTTATATTCTGTATCATTATCAATTAAGAAATCATCAATAATTTTCAGATGTTTACAGGATGTCCCGATTCGATTAAGAATTTCTTTCATTGTCTTTAGACTTCCCATTTACCACGATAAAGAATTAAGAGAATCGTAAACCTACTTATCTATAAAATCAATCGGTGTTAAACTTTGGATGCTAGTAATTATGATTAGTATTCCTCCAGCTGAAAATGAAACTGAACTTGATTTTTGATTTATCCAAATTCAGTATCTATCAAGTATTAAAAAATGGTCGGAGCGGCCGGATTTATCGGCGCACCGCTCGCAAGTAGCGGCGCAGAACCGGCAACCGAAGGATCTACAGTCCTTAGCTTATGGCCTATCGGGCAGATTGTCCGACTGACTGCCAAGTTGAGCTACGCTCCGGCGTGGCTCTTTCCAACGTTGTTATGTTAAAAGGATTACTCTATTATCATCAAAAATTTTCTTTATTCGGGACGTAGCTCTTGACCTATCTCTTGTCATAGTTGAGTGAACAACAACTGCAAGAAACTTCTGTGTTCCACCATTTCTTGACCTGATGTCACCATCATTCTTTGGCACCACCCAAAGGTCAGTCAAGACTTCATCCATGATCATCGGGACACGGTCCCTCCTAAGGTTCTGGCTTCTTTCTCCTGTACTTCTAGCGGAGTATCACTCCCGCAGGCAGAGAGTTTTTCCACAGTTCTTTCCACGGCGGGGTCATTATCACTCCTCTCAGATTCGTCGCCAAAGCTGAGAAGATCCGATTGGACAAAGTGATCAGCCGCGGACTCCTTGGAGTCTGATACATGACTCCTCTTTAGGAGTAAGGACATCAGTTGTGGGTTCTTCCCTGTGTTCACAGAGTCCACCCACTTTCCTCGTCCTCTCACAGAATGTAATGAATCCGTGAGCATAATTAAACGTGCAGCAATATTGATTGCGCCGTTCCTGTCCGCATTGGTCTGGTGACCACATGACGGACAGACAAAGTGGTTCTGTTTGGGACGTTTTCCTTTTGAGCCGCACTTCCAACATAATGAAGATGTCCAGGCCTCTGAAACTATTTTGAAGCGTGCCTTTTTTCCATCAACGACCCATCCAAGTTGGGAGAGCTGATGTTTCAGACTATTGGTTATCCTTGCAAAAGACCACGAATTAATCATCTTTCGAAATTGAAGAGAAGATTTGCTTCCTCGACCAGCTTTATCTCGAATATATTTCAGTCTACCAAGAGATACAAAAAGGGTGTATTTTTCAGAGAGCTTGGTTATGTAATTTACGAGTTCTCGAAGAAGTATGAGATCATATTCCTTTGAGATATTTTCGCGCTTGGACCTTAACTGCTTCAACTTCATGATAATATTATCATAAGATTGATGCTTTTTCCGACGAGATTCCATTTCTCTCTGAAGCTCTGCCACAAGGTCGTCATATTTCTCGATAGACTTGGCTTTACTCTGCTGAAAGAAGTACCTAGTTTCTCGAACTTTTTCAGGTGTTATTAGTGCAGTACATGCAGCCTTTTTTATTCCTAAATCGATTCCTAATACTGCAGGGGAAAATACGTTTTCAATAGATACAGACTCCTGATCAAGTCTGACAGCAAAATGAATCCACCACTTTCCTCTTCTATCATTGATGATTTGAAGAGCCTTGATTTTCCCTCTTTCGATTTGGCTAATATGAAATTGACACATCTTAAGAGGAATACGAAGCCTGTCATGTACAGATTTTTTCAAAGGAGTAGTGTCAAAGGAATCCTGTAAATCCAACCACCAATGGCTTATTGATGATGTGGATTCTATCAGTTTGAATTTTAGAGAATAAATCCATCTAGGAATTCTTCCAGACTTGATGGATTCACACGGGTGTGATACTCCACTCCTTTTTCTCTTTCTGAGAGCCAAATAGCTCTCATACATTGAGATTGCTGTTCTTCTGCATTCGATAAGTTCGCCAGAAGAACAACGTGGAAATCTCTCTTTCATGTCATGAAGAACTTCAAGGCGTTGTGGATATTTAGATGCTACATGTATTGCGGTGATCGTCAGATGGTCAAGTGCTCCATCATCGATTCGTGTCTTGTAGCGACCAGACAGTAGCTCACTCTCATGTTGTTCGATTATGCCCAAAAAGGAACGAATGATACGGGTATCTCGACCTACAATTTGCACAAGTCTCTGTTGTTTATGTTTGGTCATTTTATCCCAAGCAACAGGAACTTTTACAGTTATTGTAACTCCATTCGAACGACCCATTATCATCACCTATTAGTTATAAACTTCTGACCTGTTTCAGTCAGCAGTTGAGATCACTCCTCTTTTTGTCCAAAGTTGGAGTAATTAACTCGTACAATAGTAATCACTATTAGTTATAAACTTATTAAGTAATTTGAATAAATTAATATCTAACTAATATTCTAGCCCATAAGATTCCATTTTCCAGCAGAATTAAATATTAGATAATCATTTAATTTACTCTCAATAATTATAAAATAAACCTGAAATCGGTGAAGAATAATGGCTGGGGGCAGAGGAAGACCACGAAAGATTATGCCAGTGCATCCCAACCTTGTGCTGACACGGACCCTGAAGACCGCTCTTACCACTGCAGTCTATCTCCAGAAGACCATGAAGAACACCACCACCGCCCACCTGTACGAGAGTTCGCGGAGAGTACTGACCAAGGCCCAGAAGCGATATGAGAAGTTGCATCGACAGGGAAATCCCACCCTTGCACCCATCATCGAGGCAGAGAACAATGTCCGGAAGAACGGTCTCCAGATGTCGTACGAGCACAGCGCAGCCTACGGCAACATGGAATTTCGTCGCGTGAAAAACTCAGACAAGTCAGTGGGACCCCTGAACCAGCGGTTCAACGTGGGAGGCGCAGCCCTGCGGAACTTTGCCATGACAACCTTCTCCTTCCCGGACAGGCAGCCCCTTCACGGTCTCTATGATGATACGTACGGATACCCGGCCAACTCACTGTGCCACGAAACCGTCCCCATCCACAATCTTCCCGAGCTGGACTTCATTGACTCCTGCAGGCAGCATGTCCAGATCCTGAACACGTGGTGCTACATCTATGATGTGTCCCTCAGCGATACTGCGAAGTATACCAACCTGTTCCTTCTCAGGGCTCGACCTTACCTGGAGCGCCTGTACTCTGAGAACAGGTACGGAAAACAGGGATTCAGACACGGTACTGTAAGAATCCTGAGAGAGCTAAAGGATGACATCGCCGGACATTACACAATCCGCACTGGTGATAGACCGACCGTGACCACATCTCTTGAACGCGAACCGCCCACGTTCGATACAGCCTTCTTCAGGGAACAGGTAAGAGAGGCGCGGGAGCAAGGGATTGAGGCAATTGCGCTTGACGAGCTGGAGCGTATCCTTGACAGCGGCTCGATCATATCCACAGTGATAGACGAAAACACAGGAGAGGAACGACCTGCACCATGCCTGACAAAACAGGATGTTAGGTACATCTGGCGGCGACTCTTCGAGCTGAGTGGACAGCGGGGCACGCAGATCCATCGTCAGATCACCGGACTCTTTCCAAGCTACTGGACTGTGGAGCGGGTCATCCTTCATGGAGATGAACTGGGTGGAGATGACGGATACCTTCTGTGTTCCGAGATTCCTATCGACACTGACCTTGGGAGGGGAAGAATAGACCTCATCCTGTTCAGACGCGTGGTGACCCCTGACGGTCTCAATATCTTCTGGATACCTGTCTTTGTTCTGGACATCAAGACTAGGCTGGGATTCACATGGGACTTGGGCTACCAGACAAAGGAGTCAGAGTCGAGGAGAAGACACGGTCTACCCCTGAGGAAGATTCCTGAGTTCATCATCTCTGAGAGAGCACTGAATGAGGATGAATGGGCAAGGATTCTCAAGGGAAATCCGACGGGTAGCACAATCACTCAGGTCAAGGCATATACAGATGCTATTGCAGGAAAATATCAAGAGATTGCTAAGACCGAGAGCCTACCGACAATCCTGAAAGGAACCCTACTCGTGGATGCTGGTGATGATGTCAGGCTGATCCGCTCACTGGTGCGGTCCTCGGTCATTGCTGTATTCGAATCCGTCATAGAATCGGACAAGAGGATACCGAGAACTTGCTACACTATCACACTTGACCAGGTCTCACCCAGAACAGCGATCATCCTCCATGAGCAGGAGAGCATAGAAGATTCTAAGGTGGTCTCGGTACCTGCACCTATCATCCCTGTTCGAAACCCCCTTGAGGCACACCCTAAAGACGTGAGAGAGTTCATTCTCTACCTTGCTGCAGAATCTTCCACATCTGGTGGAACATCAGCGGCGTGGATTGCAAAGTATCACCATGGCCTGCAAAACATCAAGGAGTGGAGAGAGAAAACTGGAAAATCCAAGATTCTGTGGGTGGACTTGGCGGACGAGTTCCTTCATTCAGGTCTCAGAGAGAGCCGACTCAATCTATTTCCTAGAAGTGGTAGAGCTATCGATGTGATTCGAGCCCATGATGAATCTGTCAGGAATGTCTTCGACTCAATAGAACTGATTGGACTGCTCGGAGAGGTACAGAAATTCCTTTTCGAAGAACAGGAAGAGGTCAGTATTCAATGTAATACAAAACCGGATTTGATAGTGGTCAGTGGATGGGACAGAATACTTGGGTCAACTCCATCTCCGTATGATGAGAAGCTCAGAAACCTCAAGGCAAGACTCGTGAGCCAACTCGCGAAACAGTCTGAAACCTCTATCCTATGGTTTGATGTCCCGATACCAGACGAACAGAATTCTAGTGTCTATCTGACTCGGACCTTGATTCCATTCTATGATGACTCACCCTTTTTTGGGCAGGTTACTAGGATAATATGGAATATGCCAGTGGCTCCAGAGAGTGAAGTTATACCGGATGACTGGATCTCACCATACACCGCAACTGCTCCTTACTACGATGATATCAGAGTCATCATAACACAGGAGAAGAGAGGATTCACAGCCGAGCTGGTCAATGTTCCCCCTCTTGTAGGATGGTCAAGCAAATTCAGAAGCGATTATCGAGAAACAGATTTGGACATCCTCTTGAAAAAATCAGTGCCCGAAGCGGATGTCAGAGAGAGAATGAAGGTTCTAGCATTTGATCTCATCCCGTGGCTTCCTGACTTATGGCCACAGGTTGGTCTTGGAAGTAGTGATGAGAGACCTGTGCATCAATTACTCCGTGAGATGAGAGAGAAGTATCATCAGAAATCTGAACATCTTGAGATTGAGAGTAAGGTACTGATTGAAAATGATAATGAACCCAGTCTGCTTGAGAAGATCAAGTTTAGACCTTTGGATGGAAAGAGCGGAAAATCATCGTTACAGATGGCAGCAAAGACAATCAATTCTCAGCGATTGTATCGCGGTCAATACTCACTCAGGACAAAGAAACGCGTGTCACAGTATAGTCCTGAATTGATGGTATCGAAGCCAGAAACAAGACTCGTATTTGGTCGTATCTTTACGAAGATGACACCTGAAGAACAGAATGAGCTATTTGTGATACAGAATCCAGAGATATCAACAGGACTGCTGGTGGGACATTTCTCAGAGAATTCTAGGAGAGATAAATCAGGATTTTTATGGAGTGAAAAAGACCATGACAGATTACTCTCAGTGACAGAAGAACTGGATTCGCTTGATTCTAGTGATATCATAATCAGAATTACAGAAGAACAGCAGGAGCTCTGGCAACTGGATTGGGATGATGGTAAGTGGCATCCCCGGAGTATCGTAGAACTGATCACCAAGAGAGAGGGACAGACTGGTTTGATACTAGGGCTTCGTGAAAAGCAGTTACTGACTGATGAGAAAATTTCGATAAAGAGTGGTCTACCAGAGTCCTTCATCGATAATGTCAGAGAAGCTATACGTCAGGTAACATCCAAGCATAGAATGAGAGAAAGTGTGAAAGTCACTCTTGAGAGAGAAAAATCGATTTGTGACGTGCAATTTCGAGATGAGAATGATGATGAACTCGTTCATCGTGTTCAGATACAGGGTGTTCCAGATCTAATCACAGTCCTTAGAGCACCATTATCCAATGCGTATAATCTGCGAACAAAGAATGGAGATATCCTGATGTGGAGTCCCTTCACTGACGTTGAATATGGTGAATTTGGTTCTGTTCGTCCTTATGTTGAAACTAATGCACCAAGAGATGTAGGCAAGTCACTGCCTCAGACAATCGAAAAGCTGTTTGAAACCAGCGAAAAAGAGGTACTACAGCTTGTTTTGGGACATGACAAGAAAAGTTGCCCATTAGTGCTGAACACCGGAGCTGAACATGATAGATGTTGGATTATAAGATTTAAGAGTAGTATATCTCTGCCGCAGTTTTCTACTCCCTTTAGTGGAAAAGAGATCTATGGTCAGTTAGTCACAGGCAAAGTTAGCATTGGAAAAC
Organism: Candidatus Thorarchaeota archaeon; assembly: GCA_016839245.1. The sequence continues at coordinate 8,505 of JAEOUN010000007.1, read as the reverse complement.
AACTATACAAGATTCAAGTAATCCTTGAGTACAAACCAAGTGAGAGGGAGTTCTATGTCTATCACGAAGATAATTGGATTCGAAGATTCTTGCAAGATCATAATTTGCATCTGAGAAAGTTGACACCAGGAACATTCCTCAGAAATGATGAGAAATGGATGGTTAATTTTGTAATACAAGATAATACGATTGAGTGGGTAGGAGTATCATCAACTTCAGGATTGAATTGGGGAGGTAGAGTGTTTCGTTTTACTCTGAATCCTAGTTTCAGTCTTGACGAAGCAAAAGATGAATTTCTCAGTAGTATTACATGTGAAATTCCAGAAGATTCTATTTCAAATCTACATGAAGTTGAACAAGAATTTACGACAGTATTAGAAAATCGAGGATATTCCGATTTAGGACCACCTTGTCAGCTCTTTTTGGATCGAACTGGAAGAGAGATTACTATTACTCTAGTCGAAGGAGAAGATTCACATACACGAATTATCAGCAAGGTTACCTTCAATGTAATTGATGGTGATAATCATAACGAAATCTTGGATGAAATGTATTATCAACTTGAGTCTGGAGAATTATCCAACTATTGCATTACTAACGAAGATAAATTCCTTAGAGAATTGGAGCAACTATTAAGTGAAATTATTAATGATGCCTGATAGATAGATAACTCTAATTCTTGATGCCAAGGTTCTCTTTAACAATTTCAATAATTCATTTTCAAATAGAGAATTTTCAAGAGTTATTATCATTGAATGGAGCATCGGATAATTTGTAATATTTCCGATAGTATTTGATACTCAAATTGGAAAAGGGTGCAACTGCAAAAAGCAACCGCTCATCTGGATTTGCTACAACTATTACTCCTCGAACTGGACCACCTCTATTTTGAATAACCCAGCCCATATAACGGGAAATTTGTCCGACGACCACGTCACTCGAACGCCCCTTTTTGGTTTCAACAACAACATAACAGCCATCTCTATCTCTCATCAAAATGTCAATTCGTCCAGCACTACCAGCATTCATTTCTCTTTCAATAACCTCCAGTCCACTATCAATCAGTGCAGGATGATTAGCTAAGTATTCTTGAAGATCATCTTCCCTCGAAGTCACCATCAAAGATTCTTCATATTCCAAGTCTTCTTCAGCTTCTGGTCTTATTCTTTCGCGTCTTTCAGCCCATAAAACCAAATTTACAGTATAATAATCATCAACTTCTAGAATCTCCTTTACCTTAGAGAAGATGATAATATCAGCCAAAATTTGTAGAGTTCGAGTATGTTCAGGATTAAATCTTCCAATATCATATTTGTTTGATGCAATATGTTCGGCGTCAATAATCTGACTTTCATTAAGACCCAGAACTTCTCGTGTTGCTATTGTTGTAAGAGGATATTTCTCATAATTGTACATGAACAAAAAATGAGAAGTAGTTATTTTTCCAATTCCTCCAAGATCTAGAAACTTGTCGATTCTCTGTACTAGAGATAAATTCTCATTAAACAAAGTTCTTAGACCATCATTAAAAGAATCAAGACCAATATTTGAGTAGAGATTGCTACCTAGTGCTCTGTTGTGCATCACTTTTCTCATATGCCAAAACAATTGATTAATTTGATTTTAACTCAAATCATTTTCTGGGATATTAGATTCCTCTAATACTTCAGTGAACCTATCTATACAATCAACACAATCTGTCTGGAGTCGTTCTTGTATACTTGAATCATTTACATGTTCTGTGATTGTTTCTAACAAGCTGATTTGTTCTTGTGTAAATTGAAATTCTGGTATCCCCATCACTTTCCATTTTCACTAGTTTTTCAAAGCTGTCCAAATTGTAATAAAAAGGTCAATGATTTTGTTAAAATCTTCACGCCATCTGAGAATTTCTTCTTCTGTCGGATGAGTCAGTAGAACGTGTGTGGATAAATCTAGATTGTTCTTCAATCCACCAAGTATAGATTTGAATTTACCCAGCTCAATTTTTCTTGATACCCCATGAAGAGGTTTAAAGTCTGTATCAAAACGCTTCTCAAAACTCTCAGCCAATAATGACAAATCCTTGATTCGACCTTTCTTTTCGTCGTAGAATTCATTCAATATTGATTTGTCACTTGCATATTTCTTCTTCATTATTGTCATCAAGATATTCTCTAAGAGTTTTCTAAGCAATATAGCTGTAGCAGTATAACATTTGACTTGATATGATACATTGATTTCTTCAATAAGATACAGGTAGGGATTAATAGGTTCCAAACTTTCGTATACTCGTTTTTCAAGAAATGGTTTATGAGTGAGTAGGCTTGAATCAAAGCGATACCAGTCATCTGGGTGCTCGATTAGATGGAACGCCAAGGGTGTTTTTTTCTTTGCTTTTTCTTTTCGTTCTTTGTCAAGAAAATCCAATGAATCTTCAACAAGGCTATATGCTAATCGTATACTTTCTTCCGGATCTTTTTTGTATAGATGTAAAAGAAGTGATAGTATTGATACTGAATATTCTGGATTACCCCATTTTTGATGTTTAACTAGCTCATTTAAAATATCTGAAAAATCTCTTGCTCCATGTGCAAAAGCTAATGTAAACCAATCATCTGATGGTGAATGATAGTAGCTATTTCTACCCTTTATAGTGGTCATCGCAACAAGACTAGCAACTTGACCGAATAATTTCTCAGCCTTTTCTTTATCTACAACTTGATTCAATGTATTGAAAACTCCCACGTTCCAAGTAATCGATTGCACACTAGTAGCAATAAAAGGATTACTCAGAAGACATAATCTAGTTTGCAGTATCGCCTAGATGGAGCCGCTTATAGGCGGGTGATTCTCGTGTCCAAATTACAAGAGATAGTCTGAAAGAGGCGATATCTATTGACAAAATACGATGAGACCATAAACACACGCCGCGAACTTCTGAAGGCACATGATTATGATGAAATCCCTCATGAAGATTGGTGGGAACCACATCAACGAAAAGGAGTTGTACCACCTCCACTTGAGAAACCATTCCCTGAAGATGGGATATTCGTTGACCTTGTGAAACCAGAGAAGTTCATATCCGGTAATCGACCTCTGAAAGAAGTAATAGACAAGAGAAGAAGTCGCAGAAAGTTTGTAGATACTCCTCTCACTCTTGAAGAACTCTCTTTTCTATTATGGAGTACACAAGGTGTTAGAAAGGTTGACAAGAATCTAGTATGGACTCTACGTACAGTCCCTTCAGGAGGAGCAAGGCATGCATTTGAAACCTATCTAGTGATAAACTGGGTAGAGGGAATAACTCCAGGAATTTACAGATATCTACCGATAGAACATAAATTGCTCCTAATTAGAGAGACTGACTCTAAGATTCAGGACAAAGTGTCAGAACTATGCTGGGACCAGACATTCTGTGGAAAATCAGCTATCTTCTTCATCTGGGCTGTTGTTCCATATAGATCTGAATGGCGATATAGCATTCTTGCATACAAAGATATTGCAATTGAAGCAGGTCACATCTGCCAGAATCTATACCTTGCATGTGAGTCAATCGATGCTGGAACATGTGCCATTGCAGCATACAATCAGAGAGGAATTGATGAACTGATTGAAGTAGATGGTAAGAATGAGTTTACTATCTATGTCACACCGGTTGGAAAAATTGGAGGAAGTTCGGAGGAGGAGGATGAGTGAATTTTACAATTCGAGAGAGAGAAACTGAAACAGATATGACAAATTTTTTCAAGTCATGTTTTGAAACAGCAAAGAATACCAACGCCATTCAATATACAGACTTGAAGAAAAAACATCCCGAGAAGACTGAGGATGAAATCTTTGATCTATTCAAGGAAGAGATTGTCGAATCGTTTGACTTTGAACGACCAGACTGTAAAATTTTCATGTTGGACGGAGAAAATGGAGAATTTGCTGGGTACATCTGGGTAGCAATAAGAGATTGTGAGGACGCTTGGGACTTTGAGAGACCTCTCTGGATCTATGACATCTCAGTCCAACCTGAGTTCCGTCGAAAAGGACTTGGTATAAGACTACTGGAAAAAGCTGAAGCGTATGCAAAGGAATTGAAGTTGAATATCGGTCTCCTTGTGCATGCGCAGAATACAGGCGCCATTGATTTGTACAAGAAATGTGATTATCATGTAAAATGTATCCCAATTTCGAAAGAACCAGAAACTAGAATTATTTCTCAAAATGCATTTCAGTTTGAAGATTTTAGTGAAATACCAAGGAATGAATCAGATATTCAGACTCTTGGAGTCAGAAAATTCAAGCAATTAGTAGAGTTCACAGCTAAAATTACTGACAATAGAATAGAAAAGAAGTATCATGAGTATTGGCAGAAGAATTTCAAAAATGCTGGAAATCATTCAGTCTTTATAGCTAGAGATGATTCAGGAGAAATTGGCGGCTTTGTCTGGGTTGGAGAAGCTTTCTTCAACGACAAGATTGCAATGATCTATGACTTTGCGATTCGTAATGACTTACGACAAGAAGTAACGAAACAATTATTCAAAATTGCTGAAAATTGGGCAAAAAAGAAGGAGTTTAGCAGATTTTACATGCTTTTGCATGCAAAGCAGGACATAACTCTTGAAGCTTGTCAAGAGCTAGGATTACAAGTGCCAGTATATTTCATGGAAAAAAGGCTAAAGTAGTGCTAAGTATACCTGAAATATTCAAAATGCGCATTATGTATTTTTCTAGGAACAGGTGATAATTGTCCTGATTCTTCTCTTGAGGGGTTTATAGGAGTCTAGCAAGACAGAAGTATATGAGAACAACAAAAATGGTACGTTGTTGGGATAGGGAGAAAGCTGATTTTGTACATGTCCCTGTTCAGTGTTCGCTCGATTCGAGTTTCTCATGTAGAGAGTGTAGATATTTTGATGATGAAACAAGAACCTGCCTTGGAGTAGGATCAGCATACTATCAGAGAAAGGTTCCATATCCTGAATATGTTCCAAGAGATAATGAGTGTGAAGTCAGATTGCCACCAGATTTACTCTCTTTTGTCTAGAGAATAGTTGATAGCTGAGGAACATACCCTGTAGCAAGAGCGATACAGAGAATGATAAAGCCAATGGCAGTGAATATCGAAAATGTGTCAATAGATTTCCATGTCGATTTCCTGAGATAGGTCCGTGTCGAATGGTAGCCAAAACCACGTCCATCCATTGACATTGAGAGAGTTTCAACCCTTGATAGAGATGATACTAGTAGAGGAAAGAAAGTGTACTGAACGGTTCGAAGAATCTTCTTGAGATTTCCAACCTCTGGTTGAATTCCCCTAGATTTCTGTGCGAGGCGGACAATTTGATTTTCAGACTCAAAAAGTGGAAGAAATCTCAGTGCAATTACGAGCGCAAAGGTGTATCTGTAAGGTATTCTGAGTCTTGTCAATGAGTGAGCGAGTAGAGTTGGATCTGTCACAGCAACAAAGAGCATACTTGAGAAAACAATGAGTAAGAATCTAAGTGAGATTGATAGGCCTCTCTCCAATCCATAATCAGTTATTGGGAGATATGGACCAAAACTGTTGATTTTTGGAATAATGAAACCTAGAATTGTTCCATTAGCAGTTACTAGAATTTGGAAAAGCAATAATATTGCTGAAAACAATATAATGAATTTCGTACGTCTTCGTGATAATTTGAGTGAAACTTGAGAGAATTTGAATAAACATAGAAGGAATATCAGAAGAATGAAACTGAGCTTCCAGCTTGGGTAGATAATAATTCCAATGAGAGTTGTTATGAGTAGGAAGAGCTTTGTAAGTGGATTAAGCCATGGATCTTTGTCATCCTTTTGAATGATACTCACCCTGTTTGACATCTAGATTACAGCTCCTATCTTTGAGTATTCATCGTGACCAATCTCAGGTAATCTCTGTAGGACCATCTCCGGAATTCCATCAAGTACTATTGTACCATCATCAAGGAAGAGTATTCTGTTACAATATTTTTTGGCAAAATCAGCATCATGTGTGACAATTAAAGCGGCTCCACCAGCTTTCACAGTCTGAATAATTGTATTCAGAATGAATTGACGACCATCTTGGTCTTGTCCGATAAATGGCTCATCGAGAAGAAGAATACGAGGATTGTGAGCAGTAGTGGAAGTGATATTGAGACGTCTTTTTTGTCCATGACTGAGAGAAAATGGATTCCGTTCACTCATATGAGGAAGACCTGCAAGTTCTAATAGATTTTGAGAGAGTTCTTTGTGTTCCTCATCATGCATCTCAAGAATTTCAGAAGTAAGAATTTGCTCTTTCCACACCGTACTCTCAAAGATTTGATGATTTGGATTCTGAAAGACTATAGAGAGCTGCTTTGTGATGTCTTTTGGTGTAAATTTTGATATAGGAACTCCACCAAGAGATATAGACCCCTTACTTGGGACAAGCAAACCTCCAATAACAGAAACAAGTGTAGTCTTTCCCGATCCATTTGCTCCTAAAAGTGCGATTATTTCACCTTGAGTAATAGAAAAATCTACATTATTTAGTATTGGAGTAACACCATAGGAAAAATTGATGCCTTCAAGAGTAAGAAGTGTTTCCTGATCTATCAATACTTGAATTTCATCTGAAATAATCAAATTTTGAGATGGTGTTTCAGTGACTTCGTGGAGCGTTCCATTATCGAGAGAGAGAATTCTATCAGCAATTGGACGAACCGCACCAAGATTATGTTCGATACAGATAACTCCTACATTTTTCGCTTTCAACTCTGAAAGAATTTCTCTAAGATGGATTATTCCGTGCGGATCTAGACTTGAAGATGGTTCATCTAAAACGATATAATCAGATTGACATGAGAGGATCGCTGCAATTGCTACTCTTTGTTTTTCACCGCCTGATAGTGTATGTGTAGCACGTTGAGAAAGATGTAATGTATTTACGTCAGATAATGATGAATTTACAAGATTTTCGATGATTTTTTCCTCAAATTCATAGTTTTCCGGTCCAAATGCAACTTCATCTGACACTCTCAATGTACAGATTTGACTGTCAGGATCTTGCTGGACAAGAGAAACCATTCTGGAAAACTCAGCAATCGAGAGATTTTCTGTGTTATTTCCATCAATATGAACTGACCCTGAGAAAAATCCTTCAGTACTGCGAGGAATGAATCCAGTCAAACATTTAGCCAGTGTTGATTTTCCTGATCCTGTAGGTCCAGTAATAAGAAGTAGTTCACCCCTTCGAACTTGGAGTTGTAAAGACTGCAGTATCTGTGTGGTTCCATCATATGAGAAGGTCAAATTTTGTATTTCTAACATGATAGCCGCCTAGATTACTTGTAATACAATCACCTGACGGACCCACATTGATCCATCATAGTTTCCAGCAATGAGCCAAAGACCGTCGTTATTCATGGTGAGAAGAAAGTGAGTATCCGTCATGATACTCTCAATATCATCAAAGACAACTGAATATCCGTCACGTGCTGTGACCTGTAATCCAATGGCCTCAGTTTGTAATTGTGCTCGTTCTAAAATAGATGAAATTAGTGGGCCCGTGTAATTAGCAGGAGGAAGATGAGTATATGCTCCAATCAGCTTAGCCTCGATTGTGACCATTTCACCTGAGAAATCATCCAGTGTGAAGGAATAGGGATTGTCAACTAGCCCTGTCACCTCACATGCGTTAGGGTCTGCAAACACTTGAGCGACATTAGACGTATAGTAAAGAGAGCCTATAACTAAGAAACTTACAAAGATGATAGCGGATATATTTCGTGAAACGAGAGTTCTTGGTGTCCTTGATTGTATTGTTGGTTTGATACTCTGAAAGCCTGTTATTGTCCCAGTATCATTCAAAAATTCTAAGGTTTCCCAGGCAAAATATCCTGCAAAGATTATTCCTGAACAGAATGCAAGAATTGTAATTACAGCAATATATATGAAAGGAGCTCCAGAGAAATAGAAACCTTGGAGAACAAGTACATTTGTAGCCGAAGCAATTCCAGCACCTGACCACCAAGTAACTCTAGCACTTTCTGCAGGATTATCATTGCTACCTGCAGCAGCAGCACCCAAGTCTATCACAAAACCCTGTACCAATGAAACTATGACTATTACAATACCATGAGTACTACCTGTGAATAACTCCACAATACCCTTTAACAGACCGCCTGCAGTTCCAACGCCATGTTTCGGTACAGTTGCTCTAATTAATACAAGCCAGAATACATGAAGTCCAGCCATAAACTGTCCGGCTCCAAAAGGAACTCCTAGTGCTAGATTGATGAGATTACCCAGATATCCAACAAAGGTGCTAAGTGCTCCTCCAAGTGAAGCAAGAATAGCTATGGTCACAATATCTCGGGTGGAGAGAAAAGTACTCTGACTCATCCTGAAATCACCTCTAAAATAGAAACAAATCGAACCCAGCGGGACCCAGCGGATACGACTGGACCAGATTCGGTTGTCTGGGTAGCATCTTCATTACTATAAGCTCCATCTGGAGCAAGCATGACAATACGCATTCCATCGGTC
>JAEOUN010000043.1 GCA_016839245.1 Candidatus Thorarchaeota archaeon | reverse complement strand
TCAATATCTACTAGAATATCTAGCGCATCTGTATCAATTCCATGTGTGTGCGCATCAAAGATTGGTCCATCATACCAAAGTCTGCTATCCAGTTTTAAACACCAATAGGTAAGGTAATACCTCCTATTGAAAACTCTTTAGCTCTCCACCCATACTACCAGTAGCAAAAGGTGGAGTCATTCTTGTTCTTCTTGTCGTCATTTGTGTAAGAAGAAAATAGAATAGAAAAATTGGGATTTTAACTCACTTTTTTGATCATTTCGTGAGTCGTGACCAAATGTTTCCAGCTGATTGTCTAGACACATCAATGACATGATTATCAGAGGTCAATGTAAGCTTTCTATCTCTAATACATTGGAGTCCATTCACAAAGACATCTCTTACATCCTTACCACTAAAGGTATTCAATAAGTGACCTATCACAGAATTCTCGTTAAGAGGCGTTGGAACTTTCGAAGCATCTAAAATAACTATGTCAGCCAGTTTTTCTTTTTCTAAACTACCAAGTTGTTTCTGCAATCCATAGCACTTGGCTCCATCAAGTGTTACCATTTTGAATATTTGTTCAGGCCCAATGGCACTCGGATTTCCACTTGCTAGACGATGGATAGTCAGTGCACACCTCATATTCTCAAAGGGATCATAAATCCAGCCATCATTACCAAGGCCCACCGTAATACCTCTTTCAAGCATTGCAGGTACTGGTGCCACCCCGACAGCATTCAACATGTTACTCATTGGATTGTGAGCCACAGCGGATTTGCTTTTCGCAATCAAATCCATCTCAGTTCCATTAACATGAACACAATGGGCTAGAACCGTTTTTGGACCTAGTACTCCCAGTCGATTCAATCTCTCGACAGTTCTCTCGCCGGAGTACTCAAGATTGTGATACAAGTCTACAAGACCTTCAGACGTATGAACTGTAATTGGGATATCTAGTATCTTCGCTTCATCTACCGCCCTTCTAATAATTTCATCACCTACTGTAAATGATGCATGGATACTCATCATTCCTGATATAGTGTCATCATTCTTGACAGATTTCGCGAAAGTAATTCCTTCTCTGAGACCTCTCTCTGCTTCATCAGGATTATTTCGCTCAGTCATCTCAAATGCAATGATTCCTCTGATGCCAATCTCTCGGGTTCCTTTCGCTATTGCAGCTAGACTTCCTTCGATGGAATTCGGTCCAGAGTAGGTATCAGCAAAGAGAGTCGAACCATTTCGTAACATTTCTGCTGACGCAGATAACGCGCTTGCATAGGCATCTTCTACAGATAGAGCTTCATCGACTGGCCACCAGACTCTTTGAAGAACCTGAGCAAAATCAGTTGGAGGTTTGATATTCAAAGATGCACCTCTAAGGAGAATTCCATACAAATGAGTATGTGCTGTGATTAGACCAGGGATTATGACACATCCAGATGCATCAATCACTGTATCTGCAGATCCTTTTGGTTTCCCGAATCCAATATCTTTGATGGTATTTCCTTCAATCTTGATGAATCCGTTCTCGAAGATTCTACCTCTTTGATCACCGGTTACGATAAGCCCGTTTTCGATCAGAAGTTCTTCAGCCAATGCAATACCTCCATCATGTCAATTAATATTCTGCTTACTCATTAGTGTTGTGTGAGATAATCATTTAGAGTTCAATGTCTACATAACTCACCGTTCCTTTGCTTGAACGATAAATTATTCCTTGTTCTTCAAGTTCTGAGAGTGCTCCGAAAAACTCTTCATCAGTCATTCCCATTGAAATCCCTGTCGCTTGAAGAAGATCCAATGGTACATCCTTTCCCACTTCACCAGATACTTTTTGTAAAATGAGTACAAATCGACTCGAAGCTGGGAGTGACGGATCTAGAGGAATATCGGAGATATCCTTTGCTGGTGGAGGTTGCTCTTCTTGATTTGATGACTCCTTTGCTCCAAGGAGCGCTGATAATAATGAACTCTTATCGTCTTCAGAGAGACTGGCTTCGTCTACTTTTGAAGTCGTTTCTATTTCTGTCGATAAATCAGAAAGACTAACTCCCTCTGGAGCTATTGATGAGTCTTTGATTTCACCTTCCACAATATCCTCAGATGACACACGTTTGAGGATATCAATCATTGGATCTTGTTGCGGTTTCTCCATTCCCAACCATGAAGTATCAAGATCCTTGTTTACCCGAGCTGCTTTCAAGAGCTGTGCACGAAACTTCTTCTCTACTCTTTTTTGTTGTTCTTTAAGAGGTATATCAGCACAAGCAATATTCCCAAGAGTGATGAGTGTTCTTTCAGCTAAAGCTCTGACCCTTGCATGACTCTCTCCAACTAAATGACTTAGAACTGCTAGTAATGGTGAGATTTTTGACCTCTTTATATTTAGATTCTCAAGCAGAGATTGCTTTACCTGCCAATTTGTATCTGCGACAAGTTCCATTACAAGACCCGTTGATGATTTTATTCCCCACTTTGCAATCGCTTCAGCAATCTCGACCCTCTCTCTCCATTCGCTTTTCCGCATAAATGGTGCAAGGTATTTACATGTAGTATCATCTACAATTCCACAGATGAATGGCAAAAGATCTCTACGGTCTCTTGCAGCACCTTCAGAAAGAATATGGATGAGCTGTCTTCGTTCCTTCGATGGGAATAAACTGATTTTTGGAACAGCTCCAAGTGTAATTGTCTTTATGTTCTCACGAATTTGCTTTCGTACCCAGCTCTTTCCAGATTTTCCCAGACTGATCATAAGGCCAAATACAATTGGCTGATGTTCTCTCCCAAGAGTTTCAAGATTAGCTATCCAATTCTTCTGTTCTGATGAAGAGAGTGGACCTCCTGTCTGATTAAACATCTCTTGGATTCCTTGCAAAATCTGTTCACGTTCTACAGGATTCATTTCTCTTAATTCAACAAAGAATTCATTCACATAATTGCCATAGATGTTCTTTCCTGCAACTGTATAGGCAGCTTGTTTCACATTGCGATCTTTTACTAATAATAGATCCATCGCCTTTGGTAACAAAAGTCGACTATACTCAAGAGACGCAAGTCTTCCAACAGCATCATACATGGTTCCTAAATTTGGACTATCAATATCCCAAGCTATCTTCCTATATTCAGCCAAGGATTTCTTCTCAATTTCAATCAGATCAAGAGAGTTCTTCTTACTCATTTCTTACGTGCCCTCCGTTTTGAGCCTTTTTCCTTGCCTGAAGATTTTTGTTCTGGAATAAATTCCGATAATGGAGTTTGAATCTCAAGAGTCTTCTTCTTTCGTGAAGGACTTACTTTTTCATCTTCATGATTTGTAACAGGTTGACCATTAAGTGTGATTTGCTCTGTATCCTGAACAGCTTTTGTTCGCGTGGTGCGTTCAAATTCCAATTCGACAAGCTGGAGCTGATAAGCTTCTTGAAGTAGTTCTATGCGAGAATCATCTTTCTCTAACTTAGTTTCAGTTATTGATTGTTCTCTCAGAAATCTACATCCAATAATCGAGTTTTGTAATTTTGAGAGATCTAATTTTCCCCTACTTATCTTAGGCTCTGCTTTCCTAAACTGCTCAAGCTCTTCTTCCTCAATACGACTTGTAAGAAATCCAAAACCCTCTCTCTTTAGAGATGATGGCAACAAATAGCGAATGTTGCCTTTCTCGATAAGTCCGTCTGCAATATTTAGACAGAGATTTCTTGTCTTTCTTCTTCCGAGACTCCAATCTTTTTCCTTGGTGAATACTTGAATAATATCTCTAGTAGTGATTTCAGGGATGAGACAAAACGAGAGAATTTCGAGTGCGCCAAACACTCCCTCTCGTAAGAGGATGAAAATTTCACGAAGTTCTTTCGTATCTCCATCTTTCTTGCTAAGTTTCTCTATAGTTCTATAAAGCGTATCCCAAGGATTGTTTGTCTTATCAGAAAAGTATCCTTTCATGAGGTCTGCTACCGCGTCAATATCACCCCTTCTACTTAAGTCACATATTTTTTGAATATATGCCATTTGGGGTGAATTTATTTTACGGTGCATTTTGCTCAGTATATACAGCCTCCGGAATTACACTCATCTATGAGGGGACTATATTCCTTTTGTGTTCGTGTATTGTTTTATCTTATGTTCTAAAAGAAAAAATTATGGGAAGGTTTTCTGTCAAATCTTTTTGTGTTTCTATCTAAGTCTTTTCGTTTATGTATGCTTTTGATACTTAGACCATCTTGATTTCTTAAGTAGTAATCTATTACTAGGCATAACAATACCATGATGAAGAAAAAATGTATTGAAGATAGAGCAAAAATAATGATCATGTTATCGTGAGAGCGACGTATCGATACGCGCCTTCTCTCTTAGTAATTCTTTTCCTTCAGCTATAAGAACCTGTATTCGTTTCTCGTACTCACTCTTTGTAATCAATTTACGCTTATATTGAAGCTCAATCATTGCCTTTCTACTTTTGATATCCTGAAGTTTGCTATCAATAGCCTTCATCCGAGCCTTCAGCATAATTCTATTCTTACTATCCTTATCAGGCAACCTTGTGACCAAACTTTCACTCTTGGATTTATGGGTAACTATCATAGATTCTCTCAATTCACGTTTAGATGGACTAACAAGAGTGCGAGGAGGACTTGGATTCTTAGGGATATGCTCATTCTTACTATTATTATTACTAGCAGAAGGGATCTGCGCAACTTCATGTTCATCTTTTTTGACTGGGTTTGTGAATTTCAATACCTTATGTTCTGCTTCAGCCATCACTTCGAGCTGCTTCTTGTACCTCTTCAATCTCTCTTCGGGCGTTGTTTCATTAACCAATTCTTGCGCACTCACTGCATTTTGGAATGATAATATTGACTCATGAATCAATATCGTCGAACTTGATAAAATAATTGCGAAATAGCAGTGAAGAAAACGAGAAAGGATACAATAAGAAAGACCTTCAGGAATGGTGCGTTTTGACAGACTTGCATCCTTTCTCTCGATTCCGAAGTCGAAGTATCGACTTATCCCGTGGGGAATCGCTGCTCCTTTGAGTATATCTTTGAATAAAAAGAGGAGGTCTCACGTAATCTTTGTGTCAATCTAGCAATATGACTGCGTGCAGCAAAAGAACTGTCCTCTATGTTGTCATTGACTGTCCAAAGGGTTTTCTTACAACATTTCCAAGACCAATTCCCACAAGGAGATAGAATCCATAGAACGTCAATCCAAATCCAAATTGTGTTGGTCTGCCAATCATGCCTGTGAGAAATGGTAGCAACTTCTGAATGTTAAAGGGGATGATAGCAACAATGGCATTTCCGAATATAGCGCCCATGATTGCAAAAATGATTAGGAAGGGTATGTAATAGATACACATGGGTTTCATCCGATCACTCATAAGTTGACTATTCAATCTCATAATCCTGCCTTGTTCGTCCATGACTTCTTGAAGCATCATTGGATCCATAGTCTTTCTTGCGGCATTCATCTTAGCTTGCCATGCCTTTATCTCTTCCATGCTTACCTTTGTTTTCTCAACATCAGTGAATTTATTGGTTGCAGCAATTGAGATGAACAAAAGAAGAAAGTTCACAATTAATATCGTAATCATCGACCACGGCATGACTGCGACAGGTGCAAATATAGTGACGAAATACTGAAGGAAATCACTCCACGGATCCATATCTACTACACTCAAGGTGTCCAAAAACTCTGCACCATTTTAAGGATTGTCTTTGTTGACTTTGACCAAGAAGACTCCTAGTCATTCGATATACAGGCTTCTACCTAAAGTATAGTGCGGCGTGTACGCTTAATTATTATTTAACATAATTTTCATCGTT
>JAEOUN010000042.1 GCA_016839245.1 Candidatus Thorarchaeota archaeon | reverse complement strand
TGTATGCCCAGAAGCAACGGAAATGGCTTGAGAGGACATCCTAATCAATAAGCTTCATATAGCCTCAGAGAGAGGGTATAGTCAGATGAGTTGTTATATGAGGTCTGATGCTTTTGTCAGTTACAGAGGTTGTGCTTGTCAGAGAGAGCACTTCAGATGTAATAGAGACTAGAAGACATGAGATACTTGGCCTCAATGGAACACTCTGGCGTCTTGCCATTGTTGCTGGAGTTGCACAGCTCTCCGTGAGTATATGGACGTGGCAATTTGCGATTTTTCTCGACAGCTTTCTCTCTCCCTGGGACGTAGGACTGACTTTCACTATTGGCTCTCTTGCTTCACTTGTAGGATTTCCAATATCAGGGGCTCTGGCTGATTATTTCGGTCGAAAGAAGACAATGATTTTTGCTTTCGTTCCATTGTGTCTGGGTCTCTTTCTACTCTATAGTATGCCTACCTGGCCCTTTGTGGCTGCTTTTTATGGATTGACCCAATTTGGTTGGAGCTTCATTATCATTATCACAAGAGCTATGCCAGCTGATGAGATAGCTAATAAACGACTAGAAGATCCTACAAAGAAGTTCACGATGGTCTTGATGCCGGCATTCCTGATGGATGGGCTCAGTCCCATTATTGCTGTTTTCTTGCTTGAGACCGGCTCAAGTCTGAAATATCTGCTACTCATTGGAGCTGTTGCAGGAATCGTTGCTCTCGGACTAACTGTTGCATTCGTTCGAGAGACCCTGGATCGTGACACAATTGTCAAGGCTAAAAAGGCGACCAAAATTCCTATTCGGAAATTAGGGCAGAAGTTCTGGTTCTTCACTGGAGGAATGGTGGGCTACTACATTGCCTGGGGACTTGCTATTCCTTACCTTGGGCCACTCTGCGTCACGGCTTGGGGAATGGATGTATCAGTATACGGTCTCACTTGGAGTGTCTTTTCACTGACTACAGTGGTGATTATGTACGGGTTGAGTAGTCTAGCTGATTCGGGGCGAAAAAGAGCTTTGGTTGGAAGCTTATTCTTGAATGCCATCGTCATGATTCTATTTGGAGTCGGCTCAGGAGTAGTCATGATGTTTGCATTGAATATTGTATGGGCTGCTCCAATTGTAGTCTGGATAGGAGTTGAGCGAACTATGGCAATAGATGGAGTTGCTGAACAATTCAAGGGTCGTGCGTTAGGCACATATCAATTGATCATGAGCGTTACAGGTCTCATTGCTACTCCTGCTGGAGCACTCATCTGGGAGTTCACGTCAAGTCTCAGATTTCTTTGGATAATTTCAGGCCTTTTCGCTTTGTGTTCAATATCATTAATTTATTTGGCAATTTATATCAAACCAGGTCATAGCCTTATTCCAACCATGAATATCAAACGACGAAAGATTGTCAAGGTAAAGAATTAGTCAAGCTCCAGTGTCAGAATAATACTTCTTTCGACATCTTTACCTTACCGTTTTCAATTGGAACGCCTTCTTCCTCACAGTGTTTGCATCTTCCCTGTGCACGAGTCCTGTTTCCGCCAAAGCTTCCATCCTCCTTTACAACACGGTGACAGGCAACTACTGGAAAAAGTGGATTTTTGTGAAGAGAGTTGGCCACTGCTCGATAAGCTTTAGGCTTACCAATCATCTTGGCAATCCTCCCGTAGGTGCTTACCTTCCCCTTTGGAATCTTGAAGGTGGCTGCGTAGACCATGCTATCGAACTCCGTGTATCCAGGAATCTCAAGAGTTGCATGTCGAACTTCATCCTCTGTCTTTATCTTACTCAAATCCAAAATCAATTCCTCTTCTTCTAAATTAATGAATCTCATCATCTCAATATTGAATATGATTATTTCACTCAGCGCATCCGAGTATCGAAAAGCAAAGAAAATGTTTCATCTTCAGAAAGAGAGATAAGGCTCATAGTCATTGTGAATGTAAGAGAGGGAATTAGATGAGTGAAACAGATGAACATATCACAATCAAGAGTGTTCTTGTGGCTGTAGATGGCTCTGAGCATTCCAATAAGGCAGTACGATATGCCTGTGCTATTGGTCCTCCTTTGGGTGCAGAGGTTGTCTTATTGCATGTTGTCCCCATGGTGGTGTCAGCAACACCATATCACGACACTGTTTCAGACCAACCGTTTCTCTCTCTTCAGAAAGTCGGAGAAGATATCCTCGAGAGAGCAAAGCGATTAGCCAATCAATGTGGATGTGAAGTCATGGATATGATTTCGCATGGAGATCCTGCAGCTCGAATTATTGACATTGCTGCAGAGCGTGGTGTAAGTCTCATCATTATAGGTTCTCGTGGAGTGAGTGGTATTAAGAGACTGTTCACAGGCTCTATCAGTGATAAGGTTTCTAAGAGTGCATCATGTCCTGTTATGATTGTACGTTAGTATTCTAGAAAAATCAGGATGCTTTCTAGTGTCTATAAGAAATAACTATGGAGTTACTGTTGATATCGGGACGACAAACATTGTTCTTCATCTTGTTAGACTTCGCGACCGACGAGTTGTGAATCAATATGTAACAAAGAATCCACAGATGACATATGGTTTAGATATTATTTCTAGGATTAAAATTGCACAAGAGCAAAAGAGTGTACGAGATATACTAGTTTCTAGCATTCGAGATGTTATTAATCGAGCAATTGGTGGGATGGCAACAGAACAGAATATACGACCTGATGCCATTTCTGATGTTGTTATTGTTGGAAATACTGTAATGCACCATCTGTTCTTTGATAAACCGATTGATTCTTTGTTGAATCCTCCGTACTCTATCGATTATAAGGAATCAATAACCATCTCATCTGTTGATGTTGGTCTTGATGTGATTCAAAAAGCCACTGTGTATTCTCCACCAATTGTTGAATCCTTTGTTGGACCTGATTCAATAGCAGTACTATTCGCTAGTTCATTTCTAGAGAAAAAAGCGAGATGCATGACAATTGATGTAGGAACGAATACCGAGGTCTCTGTCATTGCGCCACAGGGGATTTGGATTGCTTCAGCAGCTTCGGGACCTGCTTTTGAGGGAATGGCTATTCAATGTGGTATAGGTGGAGAGATAGGCGCAATCAAAGCTGTTTCAATCAATCCTAAAACATACGAACCAACATTATCAATAATTGATGATTCACAACCAAGAGGTATCTGTGGGACTGGAGCAATATCTGCATTAGCTGAGCTTTTAGATGTAGGACTGCTTCTACCAAGAGGCTCTTTTAATCGAGATGTAAAATCACGATGGACATCCTTCGATTCTGATATTGCCTATTATGTATTGGCTCGTGGAGGTTACACTTCAACTCGAAAAGACATTGTTTTGTCACAACCTGACGTTCGATTATTACAGCAATCCAAGGCCGCAATCCGAGCTGCCATTGATTTTGTTCTACAAGAATCAGGTACTACTTCTGATGATATTAGCAATGTATTTCTGACAGGTGTATTTGGCTCTGATTTGCGCTTACAGGATGCCTACAAAATTGGGATGTTTCCTCCTTTTTCGAATGCTGAAGTAACTCAATCAAGAAATGGCGCAATTCATGGTGCCGACATCCTTTTGGAGCATGACGCTCGGGATAAGGTGACGTGGATTGTTCAGCAATTGCATTATATCGAGCTCATGGACAATGATGACTTCAATTCATTATTTGTTAAAGCACTTGCATTTCCTAGTAGAAAAGTGCCTTTGTATCAATAATCTCTCCAGATCTAATTCTCGTCGATGATAGAGGTCTCCCATCTGGTGTTCTCACCATTGGAATAATTATGATATGAAATCTCTTTAGTCCGTTATCGATTCTCATCTGGTTAATGGCAAAAGCATTCTGGACAACTGTGATCTCATCTGAGATAATCAGTGCTTCCAAATCCTCCATTTTATCAGCACCACCTTCCATGGTATTAATTGGAAAGATGGAACATCTATTTGGAGCGCATTCATTTTTGATGAACTCCTCCAGAGCCGCCTGTCTTTCGGAATATGGCTGAATGAGGTCTCTCTGATCTTTATTGTATAACATCGCATCACTTGTCAGTCCAATGGCGACATTTTTCCCAATCTTGAATGCTGTCCGTAAAATATGCTTGTGTCCCTCGTGAAGATGGTCAAAAGAACCGGCAAAGACCACATTATTGTACAGGTATTTGCCATCTCTCAGTTCCTACACACTCCGAGATTCCACAATCCCTGCTTCTGCGAGATCTTGTACAATCTTTAGCAGTTCACCAGATTCAATATCTCCAAACTCGAAACAGAGCATGTCCCACACCAAATCCAATGATGTCCACTCCTTTGACATATTCAGCAGTTCATCGAATCTGTCCCATGAATGCGGATCTTTTCGTCTCATATCAGAATACTTAGGAGCCTTCTCACCCAACTTTTGAAGTAGAAAAGTGGGACTTAGTGCATAGTCGTGGACTCGTTTGATTTCGATGCCAAAGCTCTTAGGATCCAACACAATCTGATCTTCTTGCATGGCCTCAAGACCAACTTCAGCACATGCGCCTTCATACGCTTTTCTTGCAATGACCATTTCAGTTGTATATACCATCTGCAAACTGGTCTTCAAAGCTAATCTAATTGCTTCTTGTTCTGCAATGAGTGACCATTCTGTAGCAGCTTTATCAAGGGTTTCTTGTCCTAAATCGTGAGCAAGACCCAACCACCTGATAACCCGTGGGTATATCTTTTCAGGATCTCCAAGGCATCTAGATAACTCAGTGACTCCATTTATTGAAACATGTTCCATTAATTCCACAAACTCATTCCTACAGTATGTAAGGATAGTTTCCTCATACACATGTTTTGGTAATACCATGCAGAGCGCTGATAGAGCGGCAACGCGTGATGCATAGGCTATCTGCCTAGTGTCTATCTTATCAATAGTATCTGTTGAGGTATGATAAAACCTGTCTGGTGTCTGATTTAGCATGACTGCCGGTATCCCTATTGTACAATCGGTCAGCATGAAGTGGTCGCTACCAGCTCCATATCTATCAAACTTGAAAGGTAATGGAGTCATCGTTCCACCTTGAACTCTGTCATCTTTTCTCGATGCTTCAGTTACTAACCAATATCGTACTACATTGTTGAGTGTACTTGGTAGTGTAAATGGAGTCCTGAAGAGAGTTAAGATAGATCCCGACTTTGCTGGATTGGCTCCTACCATATCCATATTTAGCATCCCTATGCATCGTTTTAGGATATCTTTCTCTCTATCAATGAAATAGATGGTACCTGACCATTCAGGCATCCAGATAAAACGAATTGAATAGCCTAACTTTGGTATCTTCTCTTCTTTAAGGAGAATTGAAAGTACTCGTAATACTTCTAACAGAACTCCACTTCCAGAGGCATTATCGTTTGCACCAGGATTCGGATGACAAATGTGAGCAGCTAACCAGAATTCTTTTGATTTGTCCTCTCCAGGCAATAATGCAGTAAGAACTTCTGTCTTTCCATCTATGAGTTTCGCATCAACTTTTGCTTTGACTCTTACAGTCTTCCCATCTTCTAGAAACTCCTTGAGTTTGAGACCATCTGCTTGTGTTAATGAAAAACCAAAGGTTGTTTTGCTACGTTCATCTCCTGATGGCCAAATTGCATCGTATCTTCGTAGTTTCGCTATTTCATCCTGATTTGATGGTGGGACATACGTGAGTATTCCTGCGGCTCCATATTGCACACATGCAACATGATGAACCAGTCGTGCCATTCCCTCTGTCAAAACGATTTTTCCCTTAACGTCCTTTCCTTCATAATCCTTAGGACTCAATCCTTTTCCAATATACACAACTTCTGCTTCGAGATCCACGGATGTAGACTGTGCTATTAGTGATATTGGCTCTGCAGTATAATCTGCGAGAACCTTTTCCTCGGGCTCGATGAGGGTAAGTAATCCACTTGTAGATTCCCACCCTGATACTGCTTCCCATGTATGAATAGTAGTCTTTCCATCTGCAGGATATTCGAAGAGCTCCACTTCTGCGTTTGAAAAGCTTTCAATTTCCTTTTTGGCATACAGAATTGCATCATGAATCCCTGGACTAGCTTGGATTCTATGAAATGATGATATTGCTTGCACGTAGTTTTTCCCTTTGATACCTGAGATGGTATCAGTCACTATCTTCACTATCTCTTCTGGTAGCATAATATCCTCTCACACTGCTATATTTGTGTGAACTTCTAACATAAGTAGTCTACTACTATAGCCTATTTGCACTAAAAGTCTTTCACAAATAAAAAATTAACCGGGAATCGTTGATTATTCCCGGGATTCTTGCTCAAGAGATACTCGGATTTATGGAGCTGTAGAGTCTAGTGGTGGTGCAGGAGCTGCTGGTCGTGCACTAAGCTTTCCATCAAGTTGTAGAAGCGCTGGAATTGAATCCTTAATCATCTTCAACATATCTCGAATTTCCATTGTATTCTTTTCTTCTTCTGTCTGCTCGTTATAGAACCACTGAAGCATGGATTGAGTTGAACGATCTCCAAGTTTGTCTGCAATTGCACCAATCTTATAGATTCTCTCTGTAACCATCAATTCGTGTTTGTATGCATCCTCAAAGACCTCAAGAGCTGATACCCACTCGGTCTTAGGTGCTTGGATTCCTTTCATTACGACTCTCCCACCGCGTTCAATGATATGTCTATAGAATCTGATTGCATGATTGTACTCCTCATCAGCTTGGACTTCCATCCAATGTGCCATGCCGGATAGATTCATCTCTTCAAACCAAGTAGCCATTGATAAGTAGACATAGCCACTATATAGCTCAAAATTTATCTGATCATTGATCGCATCGATTAATTCTTGTGAAATCTCCATTTTGCACACCTCAACTTCAGGCAATTTATTGTCTGTTTGTTGAAATTATTCACAATAGCTAATTGTTCCATCTTTAAACTTTCGGTAGGGCAAAGAAAATCTCGCTCAATTCAAAATGTAAATCTCAATTTGAATAAAATTAACTCTCAGTTTGTGCAACGAACCTTTTTCTTGAGGAAAACATAGCAGTTTTCACTATAATCATTGGAGTCACGACTATGGCGCTACAAGACCTAACGTTATTAACACTAGTTCTTGAGTTTCTCCCTCCACTCATTGTGTCTTTTACCTATCTCTTGTTTTTCAGAAAACGCAAGAGCAAGCTCATTGAAGTCTTTATTATTATAATGTATCTTAAGACAATCACTTGGTTCTTATTTAACATCGCTTTGAATGATGTTGTACCCATCAGTAATCCGGTGGTAGATACGACGGAATTGGGGTGGGCATTACTCACAGATTTAATCTTTCAGTTTGCAACATCACTTCAAGAATTTCTAACTTGGATTACAATTGCTTTTTATGCAGTTCTCATGGGAATGGGTGTCTTAGCTATCAAACTCTTATTCCAAGATCCATTAAAGATGCGATTTAGCAATATTATTCGACGGATCACTAAAAGAAAGCCAGAAAGTGATGGTTTCTCTAGTTTTAGGGAGAGAGTAAATAATATTCGCTTTGAGGGAGTTGAACCACAACCACTTGATCCTGAGGTTCAAAATAAAGCTTGGAGTAGTGCTTGGAAAGACTACGTGATTATTGGTCTAGCAACACTTATCCCATCTATATCTGCGTATGTTGGTACATTACCACAGTACATTAGATACATCAATCATCCTGAGTTGATGCCGAGTAATTACTACCTTGGTGTCTTTGTCTTATTCACTTGGATATACAGATTTGGATATCCTGCATCAAACCGCATTGCTAAAGGCGCTGGGCTTCGCTTGGGCGATAGAGACATTGGCAGTGAAATGATGCGTGGTGTGCTTGGCTGGTTCTTCCGATTAAACATCTTGTTGACACTTTACACTATTATTTCACAAGCCTTTTATTATCTCAGTACTGATATCGAAAATATTGGAGCTATTGTCCAGTCATATTATATTACTGGAATTATCTTGGCAGCTCCACCAATACTGTTCGCAGTTGTGATATTGCCACTTGTCGAAGACTTTGCTGTTGTCTTCTATAAGAAGGCATTTGAGGCAATAACACAAGCTGGACCCAAGCTAAAATCATTGAATTTGCTTCGATCAATTACAAATACTTTCTCTGGTATTGGTACAGGCCTTCTTGTAAGCATCGCATTCATTGGTGCTGTCATTGCAGCAACGATGAACTACACAAATGGAATATTCCTCTTCCCAAGACAACTTGGAAACAGTGTTGAAGTTGCTATAACTTCCGCACCTAGTTTTTCAGCTATGCTGCCTCCTGTTTTATGGACGCTCATGATGCTTGCTATCCCCTTTGCCTTTATGTTATTCATAGGAATATTCGGGAATTTCGTGAGAAAACGAGTTGGTGGTGGTATTGAAACCTTCGCGTTCTTTTCAGGTTTCACACTTTCAATAGTGACCTACTATTTTGTCAATGGCATGGACTACATCCTTGGATATTTTCCGACCAATATTGTCTATGCTGGTGAGACCTTCAATCGACTCGTGCCATTCCCAGAACCTCCAAAGACCGTAGAACTTCTTTGGCGTCTTGTATCACAATATGTCATTAATCTTCCAATGTATATCTTCACAGCTTTGTTTATTCTATATTTCTTTGATTTTCGGACAAAGTGGAAAGAAAAAATAGGCGATCAAGAAAGTCCTCTACTCAGTACTCATAAAATAGACATTATAGACGCCTCATTGATGTTCTTTGGTGGACTATTAGTCTCTTTAATAGGTGTGCTTCTTGTCACACTTACTCTTCAAAATCCATATTGGGTTATGGATACCCTACAATTTCTTTTTTCAAAAATTGGTGATCCCGATGGGCTCGAAGCAATATTAATACCTCGTTATCCATCTGGTGATGTAATCCCTCCGTTGAGTCGAATAGCTCCTGGTCGTTGGTTCATTGTATATACTGAACATAATATTATTCGTATTCTTCTTATGTTGATTATTGGACCTGTTTTTTGGTCAGCTATCCTCTGGTTCGGTGGAGTGAAAAAAGAAAAGAATGAGCAGAGAATTGGTACTTGGAGTGTTGCTCTACTTGTTATCTGTGGTGCAATATCTGTTCTCTGGACTCAGTATGATGCAATGATGAATCTCTTTGATCCCAATAATGATCTTTTTGGTTTTACGGCTCAATTGGGATATAGATCAGTTATTGTATTTGGCTTACCTCTTCTTCTCATCGGTCTATACGTACTCGTTAGGTATCTAAGAGGTGATGGTATTGGTGCATGGTGGTTCCCAATCTTTATCATGCTGTTTGCAATTGAGTACTTCATCTATGATGATCAATTTACCTTAATTGCCTTGGTTATCTTACCATTATTCCTTGCAGGCGTATATCGACTTTTCTACAAGCCGCGCATCAATGAGTACACTGGCGAGAAAGAGCGTTTTCAAACCACATATATCAAATTCAGTCTCATGTCTCTGGCTGTTGCTGAAGTCCTTTCAACAGCTCTGATTCTCGGAGGAATTAGTATTATACATATATTCTGGGGTGGAGATATCCTACAATATCTTAGTACTATCCTCCCACATGCTGTGGTTGAGATACCAGTTTTTCTAATAGCCGCTGCTGCCGCATTTCGCGTGGCAAAGGATCTTTGGCCTACAATTGAGGCAGGGGATTGGGAGTCGTTACCGACTCAGACTCGTTCACTTCTGAATGATGAGCGAACCTGGAGGACATTTGCATTGATTGTTTTCCTCCTCATTATTGCAGCACTTCTTGAAGGATTTGTTACTCCTCTTGTAGCAAGGCTTTTCTGAAAAACAAATTTGAGCAGGTCGATCCTGCTCAATTTTCCTTTTTATTTAATTAAGCCATTTATTCTACTAATTCAATCAACGAATGCTTATATTAAAAGTCTCTAAAAAAGTGTCAATAAGTCGCTGCTATACTGTAATCTTTAGCTACAATGGTATAATTTGAGATTGCACATAGCATTTCAAAGCACGTCACATTACTCCTTTGAAAGAGCGGCCTCATGAACAAGTGATCGAGGATTCATTATGAAAAATGTTACAAGACTTATCTCATCATTTGCATTATGTTTATTCTTGGCTTCGTTCTTCATCAATGCGCCTTCAATTCCTATAACAGAGATGGATGATAGTATTACTTCTCCAATTCTAGAAGGCACTTTAAAGAATATTATCACTGATTATCCATATGATTACACTGAAGTAAGTTGGGATCAACAGACTGTAAATGAAGAGGGTAGTGAAACTTGGCAATCATCGCATTATCAATTTGGTCCAACTTTGAATTGGCATACCAGAAATGATACTACTGGCGAAATTATTGTCTGGGATCAAAAGATTCCACTGAATCAATGGTTTGATGTTATTGTTGAAATCCCAAAGACTGCACTTAGTGGACAAGTGCCACGTGCCCTAGCAATTACAGGTTCTTACTTTAATCTATCACTCATGGAAGATGGTGAGATGAAGGATATTGATAATAATCCCATCACTTTGTTTGCCATATATTATGTGCCGGAGGATCGCTGGGAGGTATATTCTAGCATAGAAACACAGTGGCCAGATCATCCACCAAGCGAAATCTCTGAGAATTTCACATTGGCTGATGTTTTTGGACCAATGGTTAATCCTTTTGCTGAAATAGATGTGTCTGGATCGAGTTATGAAAACGGCACTGAGTCATATTGGGGTGTATTCAAAATTCAGGTGAATTCAAGTACATATCCCGGATTCTATATGTTCAATGCTGTTGCACTCGATGATTCATTTCAAACCATCTCTGAGAGTGAACAAAGTGAGAAGAGTGGCCGCCTTCTTGGAATAGATCTTCATTCTATCGTCAATCAATCATTTGGAGGTTATTATGCTTTTCAGCGACTCGATGATGATGGTGATGTCCTTTATACTGTGAATCGGGGTGATGATTTCAATAATACATTCACAATTAGTAATTCCACCCTGTTGAACAATGTTGCACTCTTCATGTCTGCACCCTCAACAATCAAGACTCAACATTGGGTCTATGGAGAGTACTCTGAAACTTATGTTAGATATGGTGCATGGGAATGGGATGATGGAGCAGGTACCTATCTTTGGAATGAGAGTGCAGTAGTAACATGGACCGAGCAAAAGATTGGTTATCATTGGGAAGAGTCGTATACTTGGGTCAACATGGGTAGGGAATACAATTTCTTTGATCCAAGGAGTGGAGTCTATACTCACGAAACTTGGCCCGAGTTTGTCATCTCCTACGATTTTGGCAGCAATACCTACAACTATTATGCAGCTTATTATTATGAAAACAATACTTGGAATGGCGAAGACTGGGAGTGGGATGAATGGGTCGAATTTGAGCCCTGGCCTACTGATTGGCCAGCACCTTTCATTCTAAACGAAACGGCAAGTAGTGTATCTAGCAATCTTTTTGGGAAATTAATCGTGAATTTCAGAGGTCATATCAGTGAAGATATGCTCTCATCAGGAAGTGAGTATGGACAGACTATTCATTTCTATGAAACTGTTACCAATCAATACGATATCAAATTGGCAAATTATGTCAATCTTCCAATTGCTTCTCCTCAGGAAGCACTTGACTATGAGAATCAAAGAAACTTGGCAATAGAATCTCCTGTATCAATAGTGAAGATCACACACAAAGATCAACCATACAGTCCAAGTTGGATTTTTCAAGTCAATATGGGTGAGACCTTCACTGTAAGCTCAAGATTACAAGGTGGAATCGAATATGCTGATGATATCGATGGCGTTGCATTTATCATGTACGGTCATCAAGAGCGTTGGGGTTCTGATGTTGGCATTGACTGGTGGCAATATTCAGACATTCAGATCCAATTAAAGATTAGTCCTAGTGGTGCAATTGCTGTCAATGTCTATAACTATACTGTAAGAACTTCTTGGGGTTATGGTGAACATTATGAATGGATTAATGTCGAGATTGCTCCAGGAATCTGGCAAGTTGAAAGAGTCCTCATCGAAGATTGGTTCTGGCAAGAACAGATCTGGGATTTTGTAGCAAATGACTGGACTGACCAACACTTCCCAATGCAGTCTCTTCAAGCAAAAATGCCAATCGCTTGTCTGACTGCTGGAAATGTCACATATTTGGTCATTGATGACGATCTCAAAATATCGTTTGATATCACTCCTCAACCAGATATGCCCGCGCTGGAATGGTGGTGGGAATATTTCTATGGAAATCTCACCTGGGTCACAGATTATGAATCAGGATGGGGTAGTCATACAGTTCTTGGTTGGACTGAAGACACTGTCTACCATTATTGGAATGGCACTCAGGTTGTATATGTAGAAAAACCATTCAAAGGCGTAGTTTTCCACAATATGCAGACTGATGAGGTCTACGATCGCAAGAAGATACCTTATGTCATTATTAATGGAAAGCAGGAACCTCTAAAGAGCTATATCTTTGGTGATGTTGACTATACATACGAAACTCTCATTCGAGAAGAATACGACTATGTATTGGATGAAACTCATCGATTCATCAAACTCCTCAACGGCACTGAATTGGAAGTCTTTGGTGATCAGACTGCGGCATTGTACAGTGTTACCCTTTTCAATGGCACAGTGTTCTTTTCATTCCAGTCCGATCCATGGTATATGGGAAGCTCTGATTACTACTATATGATTAAAGATGATGGTTCTATAATTGTGATGAACTGGCCGGAATGGAGTGGTTATACTTCAACAAGAATTGGTGTGGTTCCAGTTACCGCAGTTGATCACACACTCATCACGTATGCTGCACCACTCTATCCTTACGAACCTTATAATGTCGAACCACTATACATTGTTGGATGGCCTGAATATGTTGGATATGAACATTGGATTATGTATCTCAATAGTACATGGGAACCTGTAGATGTATGGTTGTGTCATGAACCTGGCTTGGAAAATAAATACCTGTACTTCAATCCTCATGATGGAAGATTCTACGTTTTTGATTGGCCATGGGAGTTGATGAGGTGCGGTGGATCATATTCTGATGTATTTATGCCACATTATGTAACTCAGCTCTATGCTTATGTGTCAGTTGGCAGTGCAAATTACCCGATCCCAGCTGCTGGGGAGCCTATTGGTGGTTGGTGGGATCTTGATTGGATTATCAGGAATAAATACTCTCATGAGATTGCTTACATCAATGGTACACCATATGTTGCTGAAAAACTTCTAGATGGTTATGGGTATCCTGTTGAGGAATACGCTCCTGATCCATACTCTGCCGGAACATATCCATATTACATCTATCAAGTTGATGTTTCTGGTATGTTGTATAATCTAACAGATTGGGGAAGCTCACCTAACCATATTTTGAATTATGATTACTTCCCTGATGAGATACCTTGGATTACTACTGCGAAAGGTGACCTATTCATTCCTGAAGTATTTCGTACTGACTGGACTGTGGCTTTAGGTCACAGAAATTCAACGACACTTGAGTTCGAGGTGGAAACTTGGATTGATGTTACTACGGGAACATATACTGGTGATTATAGCTCTAGCCAAATCTTCGATTGGAACTCAACATACTATTATAACTACGTCTTTACAAAAAGTGGTGAAGAATACTTCTACAACTCAACTTGGCGGGCTGTGTTCCATAATATCACATTGTCTAATGGGACGTATTTCTACTCCTATATGGATAGTCCACAGATATGGCCCACGGACATGTCAGAATGGGAAATCGATACATTCTATATGATTGATATCTACGGTCAATACCACTGGTGGTCTGGCTGGGATGAGTTTACATCTCAAGTCATAATGATAGAAAACGTCACAGGAGATCCATCACCTGGCTATGGTTCATTCTGGTTTGACGGAATGTCTGTTCCAATCATTGAATTCAATGTTACATATTGGGAATGGAATGGCGGCTCGTGGAATTCCTATTATTATATGGAGAATAATGTATGGGGCGAATGGTATGACTTTATTGATATGAAGAATGGAACAACCTACGAGGTCGTCCCAGTTTATTATACTCCTGAGAGCTATCGATACAACTTTCCGTCATGGCAGTTCATGTATGATGGAATATTCTACAATATCAGTGGCAGCTCAGACATGATTTACAAGGCATACCGATTTGAAGGATATTCACAAAAGTTGGACTATGCAAAACTTCCAATATCGATTCTTCGAATGCAAGACTCCATTGTTATAGGTATTCCTGAGTGGGGCATGTGGGATATTGATATCTGGACAACCAATCCTGAAAACGGCGCATTGGATCTTGATGGAAATCTGGCAACGGTTGATGATCAATACTTCATCAAAGAGATGCACTCTTCGACCGACTATTACAATATCACCCAAGAGTATCTTGATGTGATGATTACTTGGGAACCTGATAGTTACACCTATGATGATGAATTCTATCTGCATTCATATACAGGAATGGTCACCTTCAATTGGACTACTGAGTGGGAAGATACATACATGTGGACCAAAGCATCAACTGGCGAAATCCTCACTACTTCTGAATTTGATGCCATTAGAGATTTACTCTTTGACGAATGGGGTAATTCAAAGCCTGGTTACTGGGGCATCTCGTGGCTTGCTCGGAATTTCACCTCAGAGGATTTGAAACAGCAGGCTCTTGAGGAAGGATGGGATTGGGTTGAAGGCAATTCCCGTGAATGGAGCTGGTTGTGGTGGCAATTAGATGAACACTATAGTACTGATGTTAGTAACGGAACTTACAGTGAATTAATGGGCATTGACCTTGCTTACGAATATGCTGGCATGTTTGCTTGGTCTGACGAGGACAGTGATGACTTCATGGATGTATCATCTGAAGCTTTAGGAGATGCTGAGATGTCGCATTACTGGATGCCAGTAGACGTTGAATCAGTGAGCTTTGTGACACCTGGTGCGGCTTTTGGTAATCTTAATTCTGCGGATACCCTCTATGTTGGAATTGAAGATACTGTCGATTTTGGTGTCACATTCACTAATGTTTTTGGTATAGTATTTCCATTTGGAGAATACTCCTACTGGGACTGGTACGATGGACAATACTATGGTTCTGACTTTGTAAGCTTTGATGAGCGTCCAACAGCATGTGCAACAGATGAATTCACTTTGGCAGTACATTTCAATGGTGTTGTGAATCAGACTGGTTCAAACATCGCTGAGGTGAAATTCGATATTGCTGTTGGAGATTGGGATATTGACACACCTGGCGGAAGAGATAATCTTGAAGATGTTAGCTTAGCAATATCCTTCTACAGTGATTTGGAAATCACCTCAAGTAGCGGCACAGCTTCCGCATTCTATCTTGATGACTATGGTCAGATATTGAATAATGAGGAAGCAAGTCCGTCAAGTAATTTCACAATGGCATCTGGTCTTACAAGTGTTGCATTGATGAACCTTGGTGGTTATCCATATGCATGGTCAAAGAATGCCTCACAAACCTGTTCTGTAGACGCGCAGACAGTACCTCTTTCAGCAGTCAGTGCAATCTATACCTCTGGAAGTGGGGGCTCTGCTACATCGTTCTCAATTACATCAGAGCAATTCTACACACTAATCGGATTCAAATATTGGGATGGCTATGAGTTGTCAGTGGATCCTGTATTTGTTGGGTATATCTCACATGGAACTGCTGATTATATGCCTCCTTCAATAATCGACATTTTTCATCTACCTGAAGACCCAACTCCTGAATCCGCAGTTACCATAAGGGCAAATATTCAAGATCCATCGGGTGTTGAGTATGCAACGCTGCAATATCGCATCAATTCCGGTGATTGGACTAATGTCACAATGGAACCAGATGGCACTATTTGGTCTGGTGTAATTCCTAAGCAGGCTGATGGAACAATCGTTGATTACCGAATTGTTACCTCCGACTCTCTAGGAAATGTGATTGTATCCGGTATGTTCTCATATTTGGTTAGGGCTCCTACTACGACAACTACAACAACTGGCCCCACAACAACTGAAACTGGATTCACCCCTGGAATCACTGGTGAGAATCTACTACTGGTTACAATCGGAATTGGTGTTCTTGTAGTGATTGTTGTTGTACTTGCAATTGCTCGAAAGCGTAGTTAAATTGTTGAAGAGCGGGTCTTATGCCCGCTTTTTCCTCTTTTTTCAATAATTTTCAAGTGCTATTCAAGTAGTAATTGTGGTTGCAGTTTTTCAAAAAAGAATTTGATGGCAGAAAGATGCGCTTCATAAGTACAATTAAAGACATCATATGATATGCCGGTCACCGGAATTGCGTTTCGTAGTGTTAAACACTCTTTTTTATCTAATCCAAAGTTCACTTCAACCAAAGTTGCATTTGCTTTGAGAAGAATTTCATAGATTTTCTTCTTTGTCTTGGCTGGGACATCTGAAAGGTCCATGAGACGTGTTGTCAGGGTTATCCAATCCTTCCCTGGAAACACTTCAATGATTTTTGTTTCAGTCTTACTTCGAGGGTGGACGCTAAATGTCTTTCTACCATGTTCCTCGAAATTAATTTCCAATCTTTTCAAATATTCCTTCGCAATAAACCATGTCGTGCTCATAGAAATCCTATCCTACGGCTCGGCGTACCTTCTTTTCTTGTCAGTGCAAGTTTATGTTTATCCAATTATTAGTATACAAATGACTAGTAAAAGTCTTCGCTTCCGAACGGCTTGGATAGAATAGTTAATATCACGAAATGCAATAGAAAATCGCATTGCTGGGGTTGAGAGTGGTTAATGCATTATAATCGTTTATTGTCTTCTTTATTCTTGGTGCTTTTGTTAGCTTCGTTTTGTATGAATTGTTCGCATCTTTCAACTCCGTCCAAGTTTGAAGACTCGAACAAAGATTCCAAAGTCTATATCTCTGCTGAGGAAGAACTTCAACTTCGGTATTATCTTCGAAAATATTCCTCCAAGTCTACTGGAAGTTATGGACAAAATTTGACATTGTACCTTCTTATTGAAGGTTCCAATGATCTCGATAGTGTGATTATGATTTGCACTCCCGAAGGTGAACCATCGTACAGTGTTTCAATGACTGAAACTAGTACTCCAAATCTATACACCTCACAATTAGAACTCTCAATTTCAGAAAACACTACTCTGAATATGTACTCTGAAGAAATCAGTAGGTGCTCTGTCCAATACTATGCAAATACTACTTCTGGTTCGAGTATTGTTTCTGAGGTTTGTTCATATCAAGTTATAATTACCATGTTAGAATATGATGGTCCGATAATTCATTTCTATAACACTCCTGATCTATGGTATCTGATTAACACAACAGGTCACGAAGTCACTTGGTCTATTTCAGAGGGATTTCCAGATTATTACAAAGTATATGAAGATGATTTCTTGATAGAAGCTTGGTCATGGAATGGTTCTGTAACAATCAATGTTGACAATTTACCCATAGGGGAACATGTATTCGAAGTGCAAGCAACAGCTGGATGGACCAGCGCAAGTGAAACTGTAACTGTGCATGTTGTTGATGAACTTCCAGAGGGCGTTTCTACTGGCAGCGTAGGACCCATTACAAATCCCATCAATCAGCTCTTGAGTAATTCCGCATTCGTAGCTGTACTAGTTGGAATTCCCACATTGTTGCTATTATCTGCTATCGTACTCCATCAACTGAAGAAAAAGGCGAGTTGATTTTCATTGGAATTCGGTTCGCATTTAGGATACCTAAGGTATCGAATTAGTCGTAGTCAAAATGCAGCCTTTTCATATGCCTGGCTCTTTTTTTATATCGAAATGACAATAGAATTCACCGATTTTCATAAATAGCGTGAATTTATAATGATTTGAATATTTTAGATTTAAGAGGTGGAGAAATTTGAAACGCGTCCTACCCCTATTTCTAATGATTATGTTTCTTAGTTGTCTATTTACTATTCCTCCAGTCATTACTGTGATGAATACTGAAATGACATCAATTAATCAAGCAATACCCTCTCAAAGTAGCGATATTGCCGTCCGAGTTGCTATTTATGATGAGGATAATACAACTACCCCTGTTGGTCCAAGCACTTCGCTTTCGGGATTTACAAATCACATAAGTGAGATACAAACGCTCTTAGAGGATGCTGGACATGAAGTCACTCTTATCACCGCAGAGGATATCAAAGATCATGAGCTGATAACTGCAAACTATGATGTCTTCATTCTGATGAATAATGTTCCAAGAGAAAACATCGCTGATCTAGTGAAGGAATTCTGGTTGGGTGGTGGAGGTCTTTTCACATTTCATAAGGCTCTGAGTTACCTTTGTTATCAGGGAATTATCTATCCTGGTCTCACGGCTGATCCCTACATGCTTCTCTGGGGTAATATAACCTGTGAAGAGTTCAATATTGATGCAAGACATCCATCAATGAAAGATTATCATATTAACGATACAATAGCTGAAAGAGAATATGATTGGTCTACAATACATAAATCAGGATTCAATAATTCAGATGTATGGGCCTATGTCACTCCATTAATGAGTAATATTACTGATTCTGACTACATTGCTGGATTTGCTATGGAGAGTCGATACGAAGGTGGTCGTCTAGTTCATCTACCCGGTGATGGTTCATCAATACCCGCGGCCTTTGAAAGCATCATTGTTGACTCTGTTGAATGGCTTCAACCCCGTATAAAGGGCAGAATTGCAATTGATTTATCGCATCAGCCTCGTATTGGTGTAGATTCTTGGGATAGTGACTACATTACAGTTTGGACTGACACAAATAACTTCGGTCAATTTAGGACACTAGCTGTAAACCATTCATATGCAGTTGACAAATTCTATCCTTCGTCTACTGGTAATTTTACAGCGAATCGTCTGGCTGGTTATGATGTACTAGTGCTTCCTTGGCCCGATCTCAACTACACTACTGCTGAAAGATCTGCTATAGAGGAGTGGGTGGCCGGAGGAGGAAGCCTCTTGGTTCTAGGTGATAGACATGGTCTTCCCGGTCCCAATCCTGGTGATCTAGCAATAAACATGTTACTCCAAGACTTCGATATGAGTCTTGGAACTTCGTACATCATGGATATTACATCAATGGATCCGGGTACTCATGTTACTCTTGAACGTTGTACTAGTCTCTATATGGGACCTCGTAATCAACTGACTGTAATAGGGAATGCAACAGCAATCTGGCTTAATGGTACTAATCCGGTTGTTGCTGCTCAAGAATATGGAGAAGGTAGAGCTATTCTCTCTGCAGATATGAATATCTTTGACAACAGCGAACTTCCTGAGGAGTCTAATACTAGATTCGCATTGAATGTACTCAATTGGCTCACAGCAAGCGATGCAGAAATTCTAGTATTTACAGACTACAATTACTATTCAAATACTATGACCGATGCTGTTTGTATTGCACTTTTAGATCTTGGAATTCCATTCCAGTTATTTGAAACGAGTGAGTATATTGATGACTTTGTTGATTCGAAATCCTGGGAACTCTTCATCTTGAATGAAGTCAATTGGGGTCTGACATATTTAGAACTTGATAGCATCTATGCATATGTTGACGATGGCGGAAAATTACTGATGTCATATTATGATATGGATGCTCATCCATCACATCCATTGTGGTCTAAACTCGGTGTTGAATATTCTGCAACCATTACTGGTTCACCGACCATATATGTCTGGGCTGAAACACATCCCATCTTTACTGAACCAAATGATTTCAGTATGTCCAACTTTACCTCCGGCACCGGCATTTCTGATGACGGTGATTCTGTTACCGTAAAGACTGGATATACTGCGCTTGCAGGAACAACTACGAGTGTTGAAGCTGGTGCAGCAGCAATAGTCATTAGCAAAGACAGACAGACTCTCTTTAATCCCTTCTTGATTGATAACTTCATTACCGATAATGATGATTCGACCTACCAAGATCGGATTGAGTTGTGGCAAAACGAGATTATTTGCATGACTACTGAATTCAGTGGATTACCATTCAACCTTGATGTGACAACTCTTCTCATTATTGGAGCTGTTGTTGTCCTTCTTCTTGTAATTGGAGCTGTTCTACTGAAACGACGTGGTCGTTCTTCACCTACTTCCAAGAAAAAACCAACAAAGAAGAAGAAATAGTCTGACAAGAGGAGCCTTTTGATAGGCTTCTCTCTACTCTTTTTCTAGAATATTGCACTTTATAGATCCTTAATTCATTCACGCTTTCAACTTCAAGTTAAGCGGCGAACATCCTACGAAAATGTGTCTATGTTTTACTTTTTCTAATTCTGTGTCTTGCATTATAGCGACGAATCGCATCAGGTCCCATTCTTCCAACGTTACGGTCGATATCTGCCTTATTTATTCTTAAAATAGTAGGTCGCCCATGACAGCATGTGAACTTGCTTCTTGTTCTATTTAGATCTTCAATGATTTCTCTTATCTCTTCCACACTTAGAACTTGCCCTGACCGTACTGCTGAATGACATGCTGTGACTTTTATCAGCTCATCCATGAAGGTTTCTTTAGCATCGCGCGTTCCAATATCCAATATTCTATCAATTAGTGTCACAAGTTCTATCTCTGAGGCGACTCGACCAAATATCTCTGGAACCGTGGATATTGCCACTTCATTTCCTCCAAAACTAGTTATTGTATAGCCAAGTTCATCAAGAACCTCTGATAAGTCAATTATTTGTTCGACATCCTTTGGGCTGAGACTTAGCACAAAGGGTTGAAGGAGTTCTTGAACTGCGATTCTGTTCTCATTTACCTCTTTTCGTAACTCCTCATACAAGACTCGTTCATGAGCTGCATGTTGGTCAATAATTAGTAATCCGTCCTCATATTCCAGTAAAATATAGAGTTTGTGAATTTGACCAATAATTTTAAAGACTCCACCCAGAAGATTCACATTTGTATCAACTGGTTCTTGAATTGCTGATAGAACTCCTTGTTCAATCATTGGTACCGCTGTGATTTCATCTTGGTTTATGACTTGCCCAAGTAATGATTCCTGAATAAACTGATTTTCATTTGCTTCATTCGAAAATTCCTGTTCTGTACTCTCCAATAGAGTTGCTGTCTCATATTGATCTTCAACTCCTGTCAAAGACTTGCGTACAGCTTTTTTGATAGCTTCACATACGTCTTCAATGTCAAGGATGCGTACCTCTCGTTTTGTAGGATGAACATTAACATCAACATTTGATATCAAGACAACTATGTCTAGTGCACATATTGGATACTGCCCTTTCATCAGCATTGTAGAATATGCAGACTCTAAACATTTGCTGAGTTTTTCATCAACAATTGGTCTATGTAAAACAGAAAAGTATTCTCGAGACCTATTTCCTCTTGATACTGGAGGGCGGGCAATGAAACCTGATATGCCAATGCTCCCTACTGAATAATCAATGTCTATTAGAGCATTGGCAATATCAGCTCCCCACAAGTAGGCTATTCTATCTTTTGCACTTTGATTTGGTGGACAATCAATTATCACATTTTCATCTCTACTAAATCGAAATCCAACATCATTTCTGATTGCAGCATGTTTCATTATGACTTCCTGAATTCTTTGAGATTCGATTTTTGTATCTGCAAGATGTTTTCTCCTTGCAGGGATTTCTTTGAAAAGATCTGTAACCTCTACCGTTGTTCCAACAGATCTGGAGATTTCTTCAATAGCTGGTGTCTGTCCGGATCTTGCAAAAACAGAAGAGCCAGTATCTTCTCCTTTAGCTTGAGTTATGATTCTTATATCCGCGACTGAAGCAATACTAGCTAACGCTTCTCCTCGAAATCCATATGTATGAATTGAGTCAATATCTTCTCTTGTGCTGATTTTACTCGTAGAATATCTATTGATACATACTGGACAGTCTTCTCTCAAGATGCCTGTCCCATTATCTGATACTGCTATTCGATCTATGCCTCCCCTCTCTATCGTAACGTCTATCATGTCCGCTTCAGCATCAAGTGAATTCTCTATCAATTCTTTGACAATCGATGAGGGATTTTCAATCACTTCTCCCGCAGAGATCAACGAGACAATATCATCTGATAAGACTCTTACTCTGCCCATATCATCACCTTATGCTTTCGCCGAGGAATATTCCACAATTCCACCTACAACGGTCATTTCTATTTCAATGTCCTTGATTTCCGTTGGATCAATTTCCAAAATATTATCTGATAAAACCACAAAATCTGCTCGTTTTCCTACAGTCAGACTACCCAAAGTATTCTCTTGGAAGACAGAATACGCACTCTCCATAGTGTAGCATCTTATGGCTTCTTCAACTGTCAAGCGAACTCTATCGTTTGGATGTGTAGTTGCTGACCAAATTCCATAGAGAGGTCCATATGGCATTCCATCAGAGCCAAAACAGAGTCGCGCACCATTGTCTAATGCGACACGAAACATGTTCATCCCGCGTACTATTTCCTCGTCAAGCCGCTCATCATACATACCACCCACTTGCTGCCAACGCCCAACAAAGTTGGGTTGCATTGAAAGAATAAGTCCCAGACCAACGGCTCTTCTGATTTGGTACTCGTTGATTAATTCTGCATGCTCAATTCTATGTCTCTGTTCACGGATTATGCTTTTATCTTTCAAATTCTCAAAAGTTGAAATAACCATCTCAATAGCTTCATCACCAATGGCATGTGTCACCGTCTGAATATTATACTTGACGGCCTTCTTGATGATTTTCGCATACTTATCTTTTGAAATAACGAGAATGCCTTTGTTCTTTGGATTCTCCTTATACCCTCTACTAACTGCTGCTGTCATTGCTCCTAATGATCCATCAGTGAATATCTTAACGCCGCCTATTCTTAGCATCGGACTACCCATACCTGCAGTCAATCCTAGGTGTACCATGTGATTCATCTGTTCAACAGGAATGTTCACAATCATCCTTGTAGAAAGTCCATGTTCTGTTTCAACTTCTCTCGCCTCTTTTAGAGTACCAGCTGCTGCGTTATCAACTACAGTCGTAATTCCATTCTCATTAGCAATCTTATTTCCAGCAATGACGCCTTCTTTCACTTTCTCAGTATTTGGACGTACTTTCTCCCACACCTCACCAATATCTTTCAAAATACCTGTGGGATTTCCTTTCTTATCTTTCTCAACACCCTCCTGATTCAGAGATATTCCCAGTATCTTTAGACCAAGTGAGTTTACTGTTGCGAGGTGACCACAAACTCGAGTAAGCATAATGGGATGATCAGTACTTATCGCATCCAATTCTTTGCCTTTGATGTATCTTTTCTCAGACCATTGACTCTCATCCCATGAATATCCTAAGACCCATTCTCCTTTTTGATACCTGTCTAGATTGTCGCGTACTATTTGCAGGATTTCTTCAGCAGATTTTGCGTCTTCTAAATGGATGTGTGATTCTTTGATTCCTGCACTAGTCAAGTGAGTATGTGCATCAATAAAACCAGGAACTACTGTCTTTCCTCCAAGGTCAATGACTCTAGCTGCATTTGGAACGAGATCAATGACTTCTTCTTCATCTCCAATTGCCAAAATTTTGTAACTCTTGACAGCTAGGGCGGATGCATGTGGTTTTTGAGGATCCATCGTGACTATGTTTCCATTAAATATAACGAGATCAGCTTCAATCTTCATTTTGATACCCCGCGCATTACACAGTTATAGTATCGGCATATCTTTCTTGTCATTAATCTTTACCGTATTCTGCTAAAAATGATTAGTTACTAATGTGCAAAAAACCCTAATATATAGAATTCTAAAATATTACTAATCGATAGATTATATTCATTTACGCCACCGAATGCCAATTTTATGCTTCCTCTGGCATATATACCATCAACATTACACTCTGCATTGTGGTTGCGTAAAGGAGTTGATTCAGATGCGTACAATGCGATATTTCAACAAGACATTTGCCCTGTTCCTAATCACATTGTTCGTTGTTTCCTTTTCTCTAGCAGGTAACTCTGCAATTGCACCTCCAAACTCACTTCTGAAAAATGAAGGTAGAAGTTACTTGACGAATTCATATTCAATTAACCCTGTCTTGCCTTCTGAACAGGGAACGAATCTGAATTGGTATACAGATACTGGAAGTTACAACGATACTTGGACCTGGTCAAATTCTAACTGGCTATTCGGACCGAATGCCAACTATGAAATTTTCTTTAACAACGAAAGTCAGATGGACAAACTAGGATTCATTCCTGTAGATGAGCAAATTACTTGGCTAATCAGTATTCCCAAAGATATCCTGCGTGGAGCTAGTTTAGAAAGCGTTTATGTTTCAGGATCGTTTGTAAGTCCTGATTCGAATTTTTCAGCTTACTATAATTTTGATATGTATAACTCCACAACCATTACATGGAGTGCCTATTCCTATAGCTGCAATTTTACTACTGGATATGAATCTGGTCCTCCTTATCTGACCATAAATGAGTCTGGCTGTTCTCTCACAGAAGACACTACTATGTTCTATGTTGCATTTAGAATTACTTTTGATGCTGCTGCACCTGCGGGTCTATATTATATTAACACCTATTTCTATGATACTAACTACAATTCATATGAAGTACGATCGAGATGGTCTAACCAGAATGAAATAGATAGAATTGCTATTGGCATTCCACGTTCTGAAGCGTTCTCTGAGGCTTATTATGGTGGATATACCTTAGAGAAACAGGATCTTGCTGGTGATATCATCTATAGTGTCAGTCGAGACACTGATTTCATGATGCGATTCAATATCACCGGAAATGGCGACTTGGCTTATGCTATTCTTTGGACTGATTTCAGTAGTGATATGATGATCCCAGTAAACAAAACTGGATATCATGATGAGATTGTAATCCAGACTGGTGGCTGGGTCTTTGATCCAGAAATTCAAACTTATGTCTATAATAGTTCAATTCAATTTACTTTTACTGAAAGTGTATTAGGAGAATACACGGAGTATGAATGTTATAATAACGATGATTACAGGGAGTGTGAGTACAGGACAGTCCAGTACAATGAAACAACAGGGATGAATGAAGTAGTATATGGGACTTGGTCCGATAATATGAAAATTATGTACATCTATAATTTTACAAGTGGCGCTTTTGAAACTCATTATGGATTCACCTACTTGACATATCCCTATGACACCTATCAAGGATATATGGACGAAATAATGGTCTTTTATGAAGAGCCTATTGAGGATGCTCCATTACAGATATACGAGCTCAATGAAGCTTTGAGTAGAGTCTATCAGATGAATGGTATAATTAGTGTGGAGTTTATTGGGCACTTTATCGATCAAGCTCCTAAAGGGACAACAATTCATTTCAATGACAGAGTAATTGACAAGGAAGGTTTTGATTACTATGTTAGTGCAAGTGAAGATGGCAGTGCTTTGATGACATGGCAAGATTATTACGATGCTAAGGAAATTGCTGTTGAATCTCCAGTCACTATTGCAAAATTACTAAGTCCTGATGATTCTCCAGTCTATGGTTGGTTCTTCCCGGCAGAACCTGGTACTGCCTTTGAAGTACAGGGTCGTCTTCAGGGTGGAGCAGATTTAGCCACAGATATTGATGGTGCAATCTTTGAGATGAAATCATATAATAGCTACTGGACTGAGACAACCTATGGTTACACAGATATGTATTATGAGATTTTCATCAGCTCGGACAATAAGGTAACCTTTACAGCCTATAATTATACGGCATTGAATAATTACACATATGGTTATCACTGGGAGTGGAGCGAATATCTTACAACAGGTTGGCACTATGAATACAATCCTACGACTGGCGAAACTGAATGGGTCTATGGTGATTATTATACCTATGGCGAACAATGGGTTGAGGGCTGGTATTGGGATTGGTTTTACTTCAGTCAGAAGACTAGCGAATGGGTAAATTGGCAAGATTGGTATTGTTATGATATCCGTTCTGATCTGACCAAGGTTGACACGCATTTTGCAGATGTATCCGATGTAAACATCTATACTAGTGGCGGAGATCTCTATTATTCATTTTTAGTGAATCTAACTGACTCGATTCGTGAGATTACCCATTACTGGGATTTCCAATTTGCCAACAATACGTGGATTGTTGACTCGACAACCGAAACTGGCTTTTATGATGTAGCAATCTGGCGACCTGGATGGGTCTATAGCATTGATTGCATGGGTGAACCTACCTATGTTGATATTACTTTAGATATTGGTGTCTATAATGGCACTCTAGGTGTTTCTGATTGGATACTTGTCAACGAACGACCTTACGTAATAATAGATGGCATTAACTACCCAATCAGTGTCCGAAGCATAATGGATACCTATTCCACCTATACAGAGGAGCGGATTCTCTTCTATGACAATACTGGTTACTACTATGAACTACTTAATGGTACAAAACTCTACATTCAGAATGAACGCATCGCAGGTATCTATAATGTAACAGTTCCTGGATATGGATGGTTTTTGTCAGCTCAAGATGAATACATGTACTGGTACGATGGTACAGATACTTGGTATAGCTGGTGGGACATAGATGGAAATCTGCATCAGGGTACAGATTGGTCAATGTGGTCATATGATGTAGTATGCGAGCTTCTAGAATATAGTGAAGCAACGCCTTCAGATTATTATATGCGCATTGGTTCATCAGACATTCTCTTTGTTCAGGATTACCCGCGAAGTGATCCACGAACAGGGACCGATTACGTACTGGATTTAGATGGTGAACGATATGACCTAACCTATGATTACTATTATTGTGGTTACATCATTACATATGGCGGTGTTCAACAACGAGCATCATATGTGTATGAATCATATGAGGCAACCTACCAAAGCAATCCAGTATTCTTAGCTGAATATTGCGTGATGCAAGAGCGATGGTTTACTGTGGATGGCAACCATGAGATGCCCTATCCTGGAGCAGAAGCCAGTTGGCAAGGAGTCTATTACACTGATTCCAACTATGGATTGGTTCCAACTACTAAAACAATCAATATTAATGATACGACCTATTTCCTGAGAGGAAATCCTGATACGTCATCATGGAATGAAGGTGACTACAGCAATCATACTGGATTCTGGGTCATCATTGATTCCACTAATTATAGTCTTATGGGAAGGCGAATGTGGCGCGCATCTATGAATGGTTCATCATTCTGGACGCCAGAGATTATTGGTGGTTCTCTTGAATATGGAACATTTGAGGGAACAACTCTTCAGATTGAAGGCACACTAATTACAAATGATGCATACTACATTCGATGTGATTGGAACAGTACCTATGATTATTATTACAATTGGAGAGTCGAACTCCAAAATGGTACTGTTTTATCATGCGAACCCCGAACGCTGTTTAATGTCTATCTTGTAGATGTTAATGGTATTCCAAGATATGTATTTGATGCTTATCCTGACCCAGAGTGGATTAGTGATACAGAGATTTACTACTATATTGAGGATATCAATGGTAGCCGATATTACGTAGATTCTTCTCTGCAGTTGCCAATAATCGATATTGTCAATGTGTATGGTTGGGAAGAACCGTTTCTCAATGG
This sequence comes from Candidatus Thorarchaeota archaeon, assembly GCA_016839245.1. The sequence goes on along the minus strand of JAEOUN010000042.1, from coordinate 193 downwards.
TACTGCAACATTTCACTATATTGTCAATGGGACAGAATATGTCGAAGAGTATCTTGGCATACACAGTGGTTACCAAACGATGATGTTTACAAATGGTACGCTAGATGGAAAGTTCTTTTTCAGATACTCAGATCATGATAACAATGTTTTCCGAATTAACTTTGAAGAAACAGACTATGATATAATCTCATAC
>JAEOUN010000041.1 GCA_016839245.1 Candidatus Thorarchaeota archaeon | reverse complement strand
CCAGAAAATTATAGTCTTGAAGTTCTTAGTAGTGATGGATATACTACCTATTTTAACAAGTCTGAAGTACAAGGAACCTTAGAGGCATACAATTCAACCACAGGAGAACCGATAGGGCCGAGAAATTTCACAATGGTCCTAGTATATATGCAAACAGGAGAATTAATCTCTGAGGAAAATGGTGGACCTCTGAGAGTGGCTTTTCTACCAGAGGGAAACTACTTGTCAGCAGGACATAGCTGGCCAAAATATGCTGTAAACATCACTATCATTGATGAAACAGAACCCTGGTCGTTGGAACTGGATGGTGTAACTCCGTGGATTATGACTCATGATACCTACTACTCTCTTGGTTCATGCCCCCATCATAGAAAGGACATAACCTATAATGACACAGTCTATTCTGGAGTAGCACTCTGGATTCTAGTTGCATCCATGGATGGTGGAAATGATGAACATTATAGCTTCAACACCAGCTTGATTGCAACCAATTATACTGTCACAGTCTGGTCAGGATCTGGAGCATCAATCTCTTTCACCTCATATGAAGTCGCTTACAACAATAGTCTCCTGATAGCAGGATGGGCAGATGATGAATTATTAAGAGATCCTGACTGGCCGCTAGTACTTGTGACTAGTGATGGATATTTCCTCGGTAATATTGTCAGGATTGTAATGACGGGATGGTAGAAATACTGGATTGTATGACAGTCCTTCAAAAAGTAAGCACTATGAAAAAGTGATCTCATCAGTTGTCTTTAGAGATACCAAAAAATCCTGCGAGTATATTCATCTTCAAAAGAGATTTCGATTTTTGTTTCGTAATAAAAAGTGCTGTATCGATTGTTGAGCTTTTCAGTCCTAGTATTTACAATATCTAAGTACCGAGATTATATTCATCTTCATCGATAAGATGGTTCTTTGGAAACTCTAGTTCTGTGGATTGATATGTCAGACTCTCCCTGTTCATATCAATAAGGCCGCCGAAGATACCAATAAGTCCGATGATACCTACGATGACAACTGCGATTAATAGTATTGGTAGAAGTATAGGAAACATGGCAACCAAGATGATGGTAAGTACAGCAATCGCTGTTAGTAAAACAGGATGTTCAGTCTGAAATATACTGAAGAGAGGGATAAAACCACGTTTCTTATCATTCATCTATCAACACCCAATATAGTATAGAGACTTGAGATGTTATGAACTCTTGTAGATTAAAAGAGATTAATGCGTCTATCAACTGTAACCAGATTAACTACAGTCTTATTGGATTCGGTCCAATCTTTCGAATCTCCTCAGCAAAGTCATTAATCTCCTTTGCAAACTTATCACCCTCAGCCGCACTCACAAACACCATCTTGACTCTGTTCTCGTCAAGCCCTAACTGGGCAATCAACTTTCTTGTGAATCGAACCCTTCTCTCTGCGCCCAGGTTCCCGGTCTTGTATGCACAGTCGCCAGGATGACATCCCACTACTAACACTCCGTCTGCTCCCTCCTGCAGTGCCTTCAGAATGAAGTTGATGTCCAGTCTCGCAGTGCATGGCATTCGGATGATCCTGCTCGTCACATCGTACTGCAACTTCATGGTCCCTGCAAGGTCGGAGGCGGCGTACATGCATTGCAACATTTCTGATATACCTAATAATCATGATAAGCTAAAAAAATATAATCCATGATTTATAACAGGAAGTATGGCATTTAGCAAAAAACAACAAGTGATAGGATTATTTTTCCTTGGAATAGTACTCATTTCACCTCCAATATTGGCATACATAACCCCAACTATTGTTTCACCTAACTATGAGTTCATCGATACTAGTGTCGAATTTACTACTGGAGTCAATTCATTTGCATCATACGAAAACGATAGTGGAACAATAATAATAGGAGGTAGCCAAGATGGGATGTTCGTTTATAGATTACTGGATGAAGACTCATACTCCATCTTTACAAATTCTAGTGGGCAATCATCTTCCATTTTTGATTTAACAGATTGGGCCTACTCGCCATATACTCCGATTCCATCAATATTATCAGTTATGAATCGAACACCAGTTGTAATTGGAAAAATGACAGAACTTTACTACACCAGCCTCTTTTCGATTTCTGATATTTATATTGATGATGAAGTAATGATTTGTTCCAATGCAGATATCACACGTGCATATGTTACTTACCGGCAGAATATGTATGTCTATAATATGCAGGGGGAACAAATTAGTATGGCTAATCTATCCACACTCCAATACGGGCAAATCGAATCAATAGATTCTGGACTGAATAAGGTTCTAATAACCACGGAAAGTGGTTTTGGAGTGTATGATCCCATAGAGAATAAAACATTGGCATATCTAAAATCACTTGGAGAAGTCTATAGAGCTCGTCCTGCCGCTGCTTGTGAAAACGATTTTGAAACAATATACATAGGAAGGAAAGATGGATTACATGTTTATTCCAAAGAAGAAACAGATTATATTGAAGATATCCATTTGACTACACACCAAGGATTACCTTCTGATTCAATTACCACGTTATGGCTTGACCATGCTGCACGAATACTCTACATTGGAACTGAATCAGGACTTGTAGTATATGACACAGTTGATAGGATTATTACAGGACTTCCCCTTAAGACAACACGGGTTAATGCGGTTTATTCTAAGAATGATGCTGTTCTTGCTGCAACTGATTCTGGAGTTTATATTCTCAATAAGGCGGAGTTTCAAGTTCACCCAAATTGGTGGCAGACAACCTCCACATTTTGGATTCAAATATACGTTCCCGGACTCGCATTCATTACTGCATGGATAGCTATTACAATACAGTGTTGGACAAGTGGAAAAAAAGATGAATAGGATTTGGATACTGAAAATGCTACAACAGATTGAATCACCTATCATATACTGCATGTCATTCAGTACATAAAAGAGCCGAAAAGGGAATAGCTGACCAGTTACCACTCAGGGTTTGTAGGACTCTGTGTATCAAATTGACGTAGTTTTGCACGATGTTTCTCAATATCCTGTTGAAATTCTTCTGTGGTGAATAATTCGTACAAATGAAGAATTTGTGCAATCATGATTTCGGATAATTTGTGATCCAACACAAAACCATCAGTTTCCATTTTCATTGGACTTAGAACTTCAAATTTCCTAGTTTTATTCTTCCGAATATCTACATACATTCTATCGGACCGTATTTTTGTACTTTCAGAACCCATGTAATTTGCAACAAGACCCATTCCAAACATTTCTCCCCTATCTGGAATGAATGACTCTCCAGGTTTTGTCTTTTTATATCCTGCAAGTAGTAATGTTGCTCCCATTGTTGTCATTAGTTCATTTTTAACATCATGGTTTCGAAAAACACTCTTCTTATTCTGATATTCAATCAAAGGATGATTTCTGGGGATAAGTTTTGAAGCTACTAGCAAACATGCATATGCTTTGGCAATCTCTTCTGATGCTAAACCTGATAGTAACAACCCATGCACTTTTGATGCATCATTCGCTACTGCTATAGATGCCTGAATCAATGCTACAGCGTTCTTTAGACTCTCGTCCATAGCTTCTTTGTAAACATCTAATGGAATCAGTCGTCTCTCCATCATAACCACGTCCTATACAAGCTAGGATTGAGGATTTATAGATGATTTCATAATTTGAGAGATCCATCTTATTCTGTTTGCTAATTGTTCTGTGAAATTACGAAATAAGAATCATGAATGTACAAAAGGGTTGAAAAAGAATCACCTGATTTTTCATGCTGTCTGAAACAAAGCTCGTTCTTTTTCCTCAGGAAGGTCTTCTTTGAGATGTGGAAGATATAATTTCTTGAGAAGATGAATCATTCTAGTTTCATCTAAAGCATAGATATCTGGGTATTCTCTGAGAACCAGACTCCCTTCAATCTTCTTCAGGTAGGAGTTAGCGAAATAGTCCTGAAACTTGAGGAAGAAATCCAGAACTCTCTCTATCGTTCTCCGATTGATCTCAATCCGCTTTGAGAGCTCAAGAACAGAGAGCTCATCCTCAAGTTCGAGAGCATCTATGACACTCTGGATTGCATTCTCAAACTTGGTCCTGTCTTCATTCTCAGTCTCAGTCCCAAGAATCTCTCTTGCCTCATCGGTAGTGTAGTGATTCTTCTCCTTCCCCTTGAAGAACTTCTCATGGATGAACCACTCTCTGACCTTGTCGGGAAGTCTTGTCAGATCAATCCGTAACTCGACAAGCACTATCTTGCGACCTTTCCCTCCCAAGACCTCGATCTTATTGGCATGGAAATAGTTCTGGACATTCATAGCGAGGTTTGTTGCTCGGTCAACAACATTCCAGCTGAGATCCGTTTCACCGGCAATCTCGCTTATCGTTAAAGGCGTGTCTTTAGGCAACTGCTTTAGTATGATTTCAAGTGCATCTTCTACTGAGGTTCTCTTTCGCTTTTTCATAATGTATCCAACTTAGTTTGTCTTGTGCAACATCATTTAGGTTTATATTCCAAAAAAAAGGTGAGAACTATTACTATGCAAGCTGTAATAGCTCTCGCTCCTTATCATCAGGTATGCTACCATCTTTGTCAGAGCAATACCACATCTTTAGAAGATATTTCAATGATGTTTCATCAAGTTCGTGAAGTTTAGGACGCTCTCTCCATATCACAAGATCCTTCTTTGTGATATGCCCTTCTGCCATTCTATCTTGGTATTTCAAGATCAATTCTAATGCACGATTTATAGTCCTACGATTAGTTTTTGTTCTTCTAGACAATTCTGCTAAGGTGATATCATCTTCGATTTCAAGTGCGACATAGATTCTGTGCACAACTTCCTCAATTGAGGTTCTTTTGACATCATCGAACATATTCTGAATTTGATTTTCAGGTACATCTTCTTGGCATTCTTCACCGAAGAACCGTCTCTTGATGTACCAATCTCTTATGCCTTCGGGTAGCTTGGACTTGTCTATTCTATCTCTTTTCCAGACAACCTTACCCCATTTTCCTTCAAGTATCCTTATGGTGGTCTTAGCGAAATCCTCCTGTGAATTTATCAAGAACTCTAATATCCTCGTCACAGTTCTTGGATCAATTTCACTGAGGTCGGATATTGTTTTGACCGTTATAGGCGATTCTACCATTACTACTTTCAGGATTTGGTCTATGGCTTCCTCGAAGGTTGTCCGTTTAGATTGACTCATTTTCTTACCTCTTCCCTGGCGACGATACTATTTTGTGATGTGACTAATGACGATGAAATAAACGTCCATAACACCGTAGTTGTAATTGTTTTATACGTATAAGCTATATATGTATTCATTGGTTGAATGCTATTATACATTATTATTAGCGCCAAACGCATTATAATACCGTCGCTTTTATAAGCAAGTATGTTATACAGGTATTATGCTCGACTCTATCGACATCAAACTCATCGTCTGCATGTACGATGAGTCGAGGATAGGTCGATTTCATGGAAATATTGAACGGATTCTCAAGTTTTGTACTCCACGAGAGTACCGTGACAAGTATCCTGTTTCTAAATTGAAAAAACGAATGCGTCAACTTGCTACAGAAGGCTATCTCATTCTAAAAAAAGGAAAATTCGAGGCATATTCTCTCTCCCCTAGTGGAGTCATTGTTGCAGAACGTGTAAAAGCTGGTTGGACTCTAGATGAGATTAATGCTGCAAATGATATGCCATCTTGACTAATCATAGACGGATTGGATTCGGTCCTATCTTTCGGATCTCTTCAGCGTACTTATTGATCTCTGAGGCAAACTTGTCACCCTCAGCCGCACTCACAAACACCATCTTGACTCTGTTCTCGTCAAGGCCCAGTTGGGCGATCAGTTTTCGCGCAAATCTGACTCTTCTCTCTGCTCCCAAGTTTCCAGTCTTGTATGCGCAGTCGCCAGGGTGACACCCGACCACCAGTACTCCGTCCGCTCCTTCCTGTAATGCCTTGAGTATGAAATTAATGTCTAACCTTGCGGTGCATGGCATCCTGATGAGCCTGCTCGTCACATCGTACTGCAACTTCATGGTTCCCGCGAGGTCGGATGCTGCATAACAACATTGCATACATCCCAGGACTATAATGTTCATGTCTTTTGG
>JAEOUN010000001.1 GCA_016839245.1 Candidatus Thorarchaeota archaeon | reverse complement strand
TGTTACAACAGGAGAATCAATGGTGATGCTGCTTAGGGCTACAGGACAGGGAGTTGTTGTAATCTCTACGAGACCAAATATATCATCTAATATTCTTGCAAACACATCTACAAAGATAACCTTTAGACTACCCTATGATAGCTCTATTGGCAGCAGATTCATGTCGCTTGATGAAACTCAAGAAAGGTACCTTAGAGTTTTGAAAAGAGGTCATGCTTTGGTGATACTCCCTGGTACTGAAACCTTCGAGATGTTGACGTATCCTTTTGAAACATCGTTGACTTCAGAAGTAGTGCCAAGTAGAATATCAATGGAACATGAACAACCTATGGTCAGCACAGAGAATGAAATATCTTCACATGATGCTATTGAATATAAGAAACGACTTGTTGAATCTGAAATAGAAGAAAAGATTACGAAACATGGCACTGTCTTTGACCGAATTGGAGAAGTTGGAAATCATGTTGTAGCTTTTCTCGCATCAAGAGGAATGGCCACACAAAAGCAAATCCAAGCGCTTTTGACAACGATTGACTTCGGAATTGAGGATGAAGATATCAATGAGATGATCCGTGATCTTGTATCTCTTGGGACTATTGAAAGAGAAGCATTGTCACTAGTATCTGGAGGCTTTGTCTTTACACTTCCCGGTTGTGGTCTTGAAGCAGTAAAGGCTGCAATAATTGATTATATTGTAAATCGTTTAGGATCATATTATCAGGAACAAGAGGAGAAAAGTAAAGGTGGACTAGATCTCCTTATCGATGATAAGGCCATTCTTATTCTACCTGAACATTTGAAAGCATCATCAATTGAAAAAGTACTTCATAGTATCAGAAGCCGAATGAATGTTCTAGGTAACAGCTTCGCAGAATTGATTGTGGTTGTAAGGGGGAGTGTTGCTGCGGCAAAGCTACGAGAAATGATGGATATTTCTGAGGATTTTGATGTTGTGAATGTTGTATCTGCATTTCCAAGTTCTTTAGACAATATGATAGAGAAACTGATTCCTAGAATAGACCAAAAAGAAGTTCAGACAAAACAATCTTGTCTTGAATCATCTGAACCGGAATCTGAACAAATCGATCTTATTGGATCTATCCATGAGATGGGTACTGCTACTAGTCGAGCTATACAAATGAGGCTTTGGTTTCAGCTCATGCAGGATTTCATCGACCTTTCCGATGGACAAGTGGAATGGTCAGTGCTGTTGGAGTTCATTAACACAACTGCTATGCAATCCTTGAAAGGAAGATCTACACTATTGAATGCAGAAGAAGGAAAGCGCGCCTTAACTGAGTTGCTTGCTGATGAAGTCCTTATTGCGGTTCGAGTTGGCAGTGGATTTGACTTCGTAGATCTGTCTGAAGGATTATGGGTTTTGAATTCTGTAGTTCTGGAAGGGCTACGAAATCGTGTCCTCGATGTGATTGAAACTGAACTGAAAAGGAGAAGAATGCAGGTCTTCAAGGGTCATGGATACTATGACTTCTGTGCGAATGGGGTATCCTATGTTGTCTTTCCTAATCAGCAGCAATTGAATACTCTATTACATTTACAAAGTGATATTGCCTGCAGAACTTGCAAGTCCAGACAAATTGTCTGCCTTCTTACAGCAGCTGAGTATTTGGAAGATAATGTAGTTATGCCACAAAACATGCATTTGTTTGACTTTTCGGAGTATGTATCTGCTGTAGGTGTTTCCTGATTCTTTGGAGACATATATAGTTAGACTTTTCTTTGGTTAAATGGCAATTCGAGTGCAAAGTACCTTTCTACCTCGAAGAAGCCCGGATAGAACATCCTTCTTTTGAAGATTGAATATTGCTATGTCGATTCCAGAATTGGACAGCCAAAAAAGCTCTTGGAGCTTCTTTGTCATTCCTCCAGTAACATCAGTGGCAGAAGAGGGCCCAGCCATTCTTAGTATTTGTTCTTTGTTCGATTGATCAATAAGAGGAACCAGTTTAGCTGAAGAATCAAGGTGTGGATCGCCTTCAAAGATGCCGTCGACGTCTGTTCCCATATATAGGGCATTGGCTTTGAGCCGCTTGGCAAGGTATGCAGCAATTGTGTCGCCACTTAAAATTGAAGCTCCAAGAATATTGTCAAAGCATACATCACCATGTAGTATTACAATGATACCAGAGTCTATTGTTCTCTGAATGGATGTGATAGCAAAACTTTCGATTATCCTGTCATTGAGCAAAACAAGAGAAAATGGAGAAAGTATAACGCTTTGAAGGTTATTAGCCTTCAAGATTGATTCTACCTCTAAAGAGAGTATACTCATATTATGACGAATGTGTGGAATACCTCTAATCAACTGCCTTTTGTCTGTAGAAACATCGGAATAACCGTATGAATGTGCAGCCTGATGTCCATGTGCTCCCCCTCCAAGAACAAGGATAAGTTTTCCAGTGTAGTCTTTGATTTCCTTGGCTATTAGCGTTAGATTTGCTATATTGACTTTCGGAGGAACAGATGATTTGTGTGTTATGACAGACCCGCCAAGCTTTACAATGATGAGTTTCTTTGCTTGAGGCATTTGCTTAGTCAAGGCAGAAGGCCTTCTTATGGATATTCCCATGTAATAAGTGGAATCTGATTTCAAACACAAGACAACCTTTTTATCCGTATCCAATTCCGTAGCTTTGGATACCTCAAGTGAGGATGAATTGCCGAATGACTCAAAAAGCAAGGATTCGATTGTCGAGCACAAGTACTGAACACCTTGATAGTGTGTGTAATCAAATCAAGAGAATTACTCGTAAGACAGGTGTTCGTATGGCCGGTCCAATCCCATTGCCAACCCGAAAAATGGTAGTTCCGACTCGGAAGACGCCATGTGGACAGGGTTCTGAGTCATGGGATAAATGGGAAATGAGAGTCCATAAGCGTCTGATAGATATAGATGCTGATGAACGAGCCATTCGGCAGATTATGCGTGTTCGTATTCCTGATTCCGTTTACATTGAGATTGAGCTGACAGGGTAGTTAATGCTTTCCTTGTCTTGACACAAACTCTTTTTGTACAAACTCTGTTTTCTATATGTTTGAATAAGACAGAGGCGTTTCGAGAAGATGTGTGGGATTATTGGTGTTGTCCAAAAACGTGGTCAAGTAGCTCCATTTTTACATCAGGCTTTGAAACGTCTTGAGTATAGAGGGTATGACTCTGTAGGGGTTACTACCATTTCCAACAACGAATTGTCAATGAAGAAGGATAAAGGTAAGATAGAAGAAGTCCATGTGAAACTAAATCTAGATGATATGCCCGGGAATATTGGAATTGGACATACTAGATGGGCGACTCATGGAATTCCTTCCATGTATAATTCCCATCCTCATTTTGATTGTAAAAATCAGATTGCTGTTGTTCACAACGGCGTCATAGACAATTTCCTAGAATTGAGATCCGAGCTGAGCTCCAAGGGACATGAGTTTAGTTCGGAAACAGATACCGAAGTCATTCCGCATATGATTGAGGAGGGTATGGCTGAAGGACACAGCTTAGTTGATGCATTGAAAGAAGTTACGAAACGTATTGAAGGTACTTACGCGATTGTGGCGATGTCTACTCAAGAATCTGATAAGATTGTATGTACACGTGATGGTAATCCTCTTGTAATAGGTAGGAAAGAAGGGGCTTCGTATGTTTCATCGGATATTCCCGCCTTCTTGCCAATGACAGATGACATGATTCTTCTCCTTGATGGAGAGATTGCAGTGCTAAGTGCAGGTGGAGTAGAGATTCGTAAACTATCAGATGATTCTCTGGTTGATAGAGAAACTATCAAGATAAGCTGGACAGCAGATCAAGCTGAGAAAGGTGGATTTCCTCATTTTATGCTAAAGGAAATTCATGAACAGCCTGATGCCATAAGAAATACTCTTCGTCTACGTTTTGATACGATACAAAAGGCTGCTAAAATGATACAGGAAGCTAGACGGGTCTACTTCTTAGCAATGGGTACATCTGGTCATGCAGCGCTTGCCGGTCGTCATATGTTTGCTGCACTCTCAGGTATATTGCCTATATTTGAGCTTGCCAGTGATTTTCAGGATATAGTTTATGGATCTCTGTCAGAAAAGGATTGTATTGTTGCAATAACTCAATCGGGAGAAACAACTGACACAATAGTATCAGCAAAGTATGCGAAGAGTTTTGGAACAAAGGTATTAGCAATCACAAATGTAGTGGGCAGTTCGATAACAAGAATTGCAGATTATACTGTAATTACTCAGGCAGGACCAGAAATTGGTGTTGCGGCAACAAAGACATTTATGGTGCAGCTAACAGTCCTAGCTCAAATTGCCTTAGCTGCGTCTGAACAGACTGGATTTCTAGCAGAATATCTAATAGAGAAGAAACGAAAGTGTCTTCAAGAATTACCAGATTTGGTATCTCAAGTTATTTCAAGAAATGAGGAAATTGCGAGACGTCTTGCTGGAGAGCTATATAAGCGTTCAAGTCTACTCTTTCTTGGAAGAGGAGTATCGATTGCCACAGCAGAAGAAGGTGCTTTAAAGCTCAAGGAGATTGCTTACAATCATGCTGAAGCATATTCTGCTGGAGAATCAAAGCATGGACCAATCGCACTTGTTGAGAAAGGATACCCTGTTGTTTTTGTTGCACCAAGAGATGAAACAAGAAATCGGATAATTGGAAATGTGATGGAAATGAAAGCACGTGGTGCCTCTATTATTTCTGTTTTAGAAAGAGGAGACCAAGAGCTTGGGGATTTGTCCGACTATTCGTTTGTTGTTCCAGAAGGCATTGAACCCGAGTTTTCGACAATGCCATACGTAGTACCACTTCAGCTATTTAGCTACTACATGGCGAGAAGAAAAGGGTTTGACCCTGACAAACCTCGAAATCTGGCAAAGTCGGTAACAGTCCTTTGAGGACCTTAAATACACCAATCATGATTATATGTGTGAATCCAGATGCAGGGAGTACTTCTTAGTCCGCTCTTAGACTTTGCAAATTTAATAGCTGCATATTTCGCAGAGATTTGGGACTTTCTCATTTTCATTGGAAGAATATCAGCCGTAATAGTAGTCTTGGTTGGGGCTATTCTCTGGTTTACTGAAGTCAATTGTTCCAAAGGGAAGAGCTTGGTCATGAGTGGAGTCTTGCTTGCCATTATAGTGCAGTACTTTGTGACTTATCCTCCAGGTTTCATATTAGGCTAATCTCTGATCAATAGATTATCAAAGTAGCTCCCTGATTATAATGTGAAGAGCTTCTATCATACGGTCTATGTCTGATTTGGTATTGTATGCATGAATAGATATTTGCACTAGACCTTCACTTGCCATAGGTTTGATTAGAGGATGAGCACATAAAAGCCCACTTCTTACTGCTATGTTGGAATCATCAAGAAACATGGCTACCTCATGACAATTGATACCAGTATCATGTCCAATATTAAAGCCAAGTATCGTTCCATACTTTCTTCCTGATCCATAGAGTTGCACCTCTTTGAGTTCGGAGAATCGTTTCTCAAGATGACTCCAGAGACTTCTTAGATGATTAATGATATTCCGAATACCAAGATTTCGGGTGTAGGCTAAGGATTCACCAAGGCCAACAATAGCAGGAATGTTGAGTGTTCCAGCTTCGAATTTGTCAGGTTGCAATGATAATTCGTAGGATTTTGGTTCAACGTTGGCGACAGCAGACCCTCCCAGAATCCCTGGTATATGAGATTCTCCAATCTCTGATTTAATCCATTGGATTGCTAGACCAGGAGGCCCCATTAGTCCAATATTCCCTGAGAAGAGGACAACATCAGCTCCCAAATTTTGAGGCTTGAAATCAAGGAAACCAATTGACCGTGTGGCATCAGTGAGGAGAAGAGCTTGTTTCTCATTAGTTATTTTGCTAATTTGATTAATAGGATTGGTAGTACCAGTTCCAACAGTAACATGACCTACAGCGACAATGCCAGTCTTTTCGTCGATTTTCCTTTCAAGAAAAGCCATGTCAAGTGTGCCTTCGACATCTATTGGTATTACTTCAATCTCAAGCTTTAGAACTTCGGCAATTCGAAGAAGACTCACAAGAACGGAGTTTTCTTCATTCTGAGAGATTATAATCTTTGACCGTTCTTTATTTTGACCATAGACTCCATATGCAAAGGATGCTACTGCAGTAGGAATAGACTTCTGAAAGGATAGTTGGTATTGATTAGTAGCAAGATGTTTGGCTAGATTTCGGCGTACATCCTCTGTTTTTGAACCACCTTGTACAGCTAGATTATGTGCCCCTCTTCGAGATGAAACAGCAATTGTCTCAAGAAATTTTTTTGTGCCTTCTGCGGAAATTCTTGGTACGAGAGTGGTACTAATAGAATCGAAATAGGCGAGATTTGGTATTGAGTCATAGACTCCGAAGTCAGACTTGAGGTTCATTCAACCATTCTCCCTGATTCTCAATTAGGAAGCTCCTTTAATATTGACGTTGTTTGTGACTATTGCAATATGGCTATCATTGATCCAATCGAAGGTTTCTTCATCGTAACTAATGAAGGTCTGATTTTCGAGGTTAAAGGAAATGTTCAACCTAAAGACAGGATAATAGCATATCTACGGTATATTCCAGATGAGAAAGGTAATCGGATAAGCAATAATGGAATGAAATACAGGAAAGTGTATGAATTTGCAGAAAGAGAAGAATTCCTCAGACAGTATTATCCTCAATATCTTTGGAACAGCGAAATACACGGTCGTGTTATTCAGGCAGTACCTGTAGATTCTATTGCTTTTGTGCTGAATCCTGTTGATAGTATGCGACAAATGAGAAACATGAAACATCAGATGTCACAATCACAAAATGCTGCTCGGGAATTAGCTGAGATACTTGTGGAAACGGCGGATATTGATTGGTCTAGTATTGGAATTACGGGATCTCATCTTGTCGGTCTGGAAACTAGCGCCTCTGATATTGATCTTGTAGTCTATGGGAGCTTTTCGGCCAGAAAGCTTTACTCGCGATTACATACTGGGCATACAATTCCAAGTATTATGAAGTATCGAGGGGAACAACTTGAAAAGCATCTTCGCTTTAGATGGGCAAGACTACCGAAGTGGATGACAAAGCTAAGGAAGATTGAATCAGAGAAATGCCTTCAAGGATTGTTTTCTTCGTACGAGTTCTACATCCGAGCTGTTAAACTGCCAAATGAGATGGATTGGTCGTTTTATGATTTATTTTTCGAGAGTAAAGGTGAGCACGTTGTTGAAGGTAGAGTGCTTTCTGATTTAGACTCGATCTTCACACCATGTGTATATTCCATTGAATGCGTAGAATTTGCAGACCTTCAATATCTTGTAAGTTATAGAGGCCGTTTTGCAGAACATGTTAAGAAAGGTATGAAAATTCAAGCTAAGGGAATGTTAGAAATGGTGATGGACAACTCAGGGAAGAAGTATATGCAGCTTGTCCTTGGAGAAAGACCATCGGATTATCTCGTGCCTTTGTCAAAGCAAATTTGATCATGGCGATTTTTGTTTTACACATACACACAGTTCACAGGGAATTGTTGTGAATGGCGCCTTTTTTGTGAATATATTTTAGAAAAGATTGTTCTAATTACTCTGATATGCTGAAACTCAGCCCATAGAGTTGTTTTTATGTGTGAATGGACACACCCCTTCGTTTCCAATGGAACTAAGAAAGGAGAGAAATGAATCGCTTTCTCATTATTCACAAGCATGATAATTTAGTGAATATCTTAATAAATGGATAAAAAGTCTTAAATCGTTTGAAAGAAGATTATAATCCTCTTTTTTCGCTTATAAGGAATAAGAAGCTGTTAAAGAGAAAAAAATGGAGTAGACATCTTGCTAATGTGTATCAATACATTATCTTGCTGTTATTCTGGTATAGATGATTCACATACTCACACTTATTTGGAGAATCGAGCTAGAGTATTGTGAATGAACTGATATTAAGAAATTGCACACTTGGGTGAATATGTTTGACTGGAGAAGAACGGACTAATTATGTGTATGAGTTTACGTATAATTCAGGACCTGGTCTTCGAGAGATATTCCAGTGTAAGTTTGTTAGACCTGATGAGGCTCTGACACGTTTTAGAAGAATCCTTTCGCTTACAGAAGCCCCATTCGATTTCAAAATAGTAGTTCAAGATGAATCTAATGGAGAAGAATCTAGCTTTCAGGTGAAAGGTGGAAGCATAGATGAAATGTTTGAGAAATTCAAAGTATTTTTGGAAACAAGTACTGGCTATTCCTTTGTAACAGAACCAGAAGATACTACTGATTTGGAATTGAAAGATGTTACTTTCGATTCGATGAGTAGTTATGAGAAGATGCACATCATTATCTATGCATCATTTAAACATGGTAAATTCTCTTCCTTAGATGTTGCCGAAATATATCAGGCAACCTTTAATGAGGATCTTCCAAAGAGCACGGCCTCGACGTATTTGGCTAGAATGTGGAATGGAGGAAAAGGGCATCTTGAAAGATATGGTAATCGTTCAGGGTATATCTATCGATTAAAAACAGAGATTAGTGAAGTTAGGAAAGAAACCGAAAGAGCCGAAGAAATTCTTGCGTCTATCCAAATCAAATAGAAGCAAGAGCTTGTAGTATTTCAACGGGCTTATTTAAATTCGAATTCTGTGTTCTTCAAGGAAGATGTCTGTTTTCTCAAGCTCTCTTAGAATTGGTTGATAAAGTTCAGGCGATACTGGTCGATGCACACCCGTCAAATTAATCTCACCTTCGAGAATCATCCGAGTGGCTATTGCAACGGGTAGTGCAACGGTTCGTGACATTGAACTGTCCCCATTTGGAATGCCATAATCAATCATAGTTGATGTTATTCGTTCTGCATGATCAGAAAATTCAGCAATGAACTCGTGATGCATCACAAGCATATCACGTTCTCCTGTACTATATTGTAGCTTTTCTTCAAATAGGAAACAAAGAGCATCAAGGTTTGTATTGATACCAAGAGGTATAGCTTGATGCTCAAATAAACCAAGCCATTTAAGGCGAGAAATTATCGGATCGTCAACGGAGAGGTCTGTCTTTTTGGCTGTTGCTTTTCTTAGATCATGTTCCTTCGTTCCAACTAGACACCTCATTAAATCAGCATAAGTCATTTTTTCGAAACTTGTTTCTTCCAAATTAAGAAGACCGATATCTGTTATTTTCTTCATTGTGGTACACCAGCCGAGGTTTCTGAGTGTACCCCTTAGCATTGTCTTTGTTTCTGGTATTTTGTAGATGTCAATGTAAGACATGCTATCTCTATTTGGATAACCCTCGAATTTCCCAAGATTTGGAATTTCTATAATCTCATAATTATCGAAGAGTTCAAGACCAGGTATTTTGATCTGCTTTCCATTTCGGAGAAAGTGTGCATCATTTCGTCCTGCTAGGAGAACTCCTCTTGGACTCCAAGAGAGTTTGTAGCCGAAGGGATTGTTATTAGCCTCTGGAGCAGGAAGACCACCAGTGAAGGATGTAAAGCTTCGGATTTCTCCGTCATTCTTGTGGATTTCATCAATAATTTTCTGTGCACTCATATGGTCAATTCCTGGGTCAACGCCGCATTCATTCAAAAGAATGATACCAGCTGCGTTTGCCTCGTCCTCCAAGCCGCGCATTTCATCGGAGATGTAGGATGTCGTACAAAAATGTGTTTTATTCTTAATTGCAATTTTGGCTGCCTTGACATGATATGTGTATGGTAGTAACGAACATACAAGATCTGCTTTGTTAGTCAATTCATCAAGAAGTTTGTCATCAGTTTTTATGTTGAATGCAACAGACTCAGCGTTCTTGCATCCCTCAATTAACCTGTCTGCTTTGTTTTTTGTACGACTTGCTACAATTACATGAAAACCATGATTAGTCAAATATTGTACAAAGGGATGAGCAACAAGACCAGCTCCTAGACAGAGTACTTTCTTCAATGTTGATTCTCCTCGTTTGAAAGGTGCCTTTGTAGGTATTCGTAGTTTTTCGTTAGTTTTCCTTGGTAGACAATGACAGCATCTTTGATTTCTTCAGGAAGTTGGAGTTCGTCAAAGGGAACTGTGAAATCTGCCTTCGCCAGTGAAGGTATGAAATCCAAAAGGGTTTTGCTAAAGGAAGTAGATGATTCCCGTGGAAGTTCGCAAGGTAGATTGTCAATAGCTATAACAAGTATTCCGTCACCATCTACGACAGGTTCTGTTGTATCTTTTGACACAATGTATGAGAAAGCTGGATTGTCAGGTGTTGTAGATTGAAGCGTGATTTCAATAGCTCCGTTTATATCACAGGAAATATCGCCAATCGCTTCAAGTCTTCTATTATCATCATTCCAATGTTCTTGGATAAAATCTTTTGTAATAAGGCGAGGGTATTTTGAGGACCAGTATATGCAATTCATGAGAACTGTGAGGTACGGTATATATCTATGGAATATACCATTATATTTGGAAGCTCCAAATTCGTAATAATCTTGTAGTTCGAATTTGGCATTCGGATCTTTTGGTTCTACAAGATGTTCTTCCTTGAAAATACATTTGTAAAGCTTGTCCTTACTCTTTGGCAGATTTGGAAGTAAGTCTGGTGGCACTTGTTCATGTGGGAGAATATCAAATATTCTTTGCGCACCTTGTGATACGTTTCCATACCCAGAGAAGCCAACTACAAAGGGAGTCATACTTTCAGGGAGACCATTTCTTTCAATTCGTTCCTTTACACTATGAAATACATCTTGGAGCTCGTTCAGATCCTTGCATTGTAACGTCGGTTTCATCCCTGTAAAGGGATTTGGTCTGATACCGCGCTTTTCCATTCTTTGACCCAAGGTTCGAAGAGTATCCGATACTCCTGCTATGCCAGCCCAATTTCCAAAGTAAATTAATCGCCGTCCCTTTGAATCTAATATACGTTCATAATCAATTAGTGTTGCACCGGTATTCAAGATTCGTTTGAGCATAGGCATGTTTTGTTTCTGTCCTTTGATTGTATGACTAAAGAAAATATAGACAATATCTTTCTCAAAGAAATCAATTGGCATTTCTTTGATGCCTAAAACAATGGGAATCCTGCTGCCTTTCAGAATTGCGGAATTTGCTCCTGCTAATTTGTATTCTTCCTCGGAAAATGTACGTTGAGCACTCGGTTCAATGATGAATTTTATGCCATGTTGGCTTGAGAGATATTTTACATGTTCAGGTACTACCGCTACTCTTGTTTCAAAGGCCTTCTCTTCCTTTCTAAGACCTATTGTATTCATATACTTTCCTCCAAGCTGATTTGCATTTACCAAGTTAGGACAAGGCCGTGGGATTGAATACTATGCTTTAACCTTTCCATATCAGAAATGTATTACTCAAGCTAAAATCGGAACAGGTGTTCCAAGTAGTTTGCTGAGAGATATGACAAGATTCCTGTATCTATATGATTGCAAAAAGGCACGTGAATTCAATGCACGTAGAGTTTCTTTCACAAAGGAGCTTTATGGATATTTGTATAGTTGGAAAACAAAGAGTGGATTTAAGCAAAAGAAAAAAAGAGGTCTTATAGATCAATGCCTAGGTGCAGAGGTTGTAACAGATTCAGCAATTCTTGTTCCAGAGTCTTGTAAACACCTATTTGATAATCTATTTGCATCCTATTCCGATATTCTGAATGCGGAAGTGTTTCAAGTCGTGTAAAGAAAAGCATGGAACACGTGTTCGAACAGGGATAGTACCCCTTCGTTTCTGATAGAGAATATCAAAAGTATGACTAATATATTTAGATACCAACAAATATAAATACTGGTTTTCTAAATTGCATTTATCTCCATTTTTATTATTAAATATATCAATGCTGTAATTCTCCATTTTCATTAATTCGACCGGAAACCAAGGGGTATGATCGTATGGCAAAACACTATTCTGTAAATTAGAACACGTGTTCAAAATGTATTATTCGTATTATAATACTAAGACCTTTTCCAAAACCACAAGGTTGATACAGACCTCTTAGGGGTGGAAAATCATTGACTACAAAGAGTTAATTGGAGGCAGCATTTCTTGACAAAAGCAACGGTACTTCTGGAAGATGCACCTGGAAAAGAGATTCTTCTTCTTGCTAACGAAGCAATTGCTCGTGGAGTATTTGAAGCTGGAGTACGACTCGTTGCAGTCTACCCTGGAACTCCAAGCAGCGAAATAGGTAATAATCTGACCTTTATGGCTCCTCACATACCCAATTTCTATTTCGAATTTAGTGCAAATGAAAAAGTTGCACTTGAGGTAGCAGGTGCTGCAGCAGTTGCTGGCGTACGTGCTATGATGATTTGCAAGGGTCCAGGTTTGAATGTGGCCGCCGATCCCTTCTTTTCTCTTGCCTATGTGGGTGTGAGGGGAGGAATGGTCATCTTAGTCGCAGATGACCCTAGCATGTGGAGCTCTCAAAACGAAAATGATAGTCGATATTATGCATTGATGGGCAACATACCTATGCTTGAACCAAGCGATCCTTCCGAGGCAAAAGCCATGCTCTTGCAAGCCTATGAACTATCGGAGATGCTTGAGCTCCCAGTGCTACTTAGAACCACAACTCGTGTCAACCACACACGAGCACCTGTAATCTTTGGCAAAATCAAGGAGCGACCGGAAACTATACACTTTATCAAAGACCCTTTCCGTTTCGTACCACTCCCTTCTGTTGCACGCAAACGACATCCCATTCTTCTAGAAACCATAGAGCGAGCAAAGGAAATCTCAGAGTCTTCCTTTCTGAACTTCACACAAGGGAGCGGAGAGCTCGGAATTATCACAAGCGGAGTTTCTTACAACTATGTCCTTGAAGCACTACTCTCAATAGATTGCAAAGCTGAGATACTCAAATTGGGTTTAACCCACCCAGTTCCTGATAAAACAATTGCAGATTTTCTTAGACGGCATAGAAGGGTTGTTGTTGTCGAAGAGTTGGAACCTTTCTTAGAAACTCATGTTCGGCGCATTGCCCAGCTGAATAAGATCGAAGTCGAAATCATGGGGAAAGAACAGGGCTATTTTCCCCGGGTTTTTGAATATAGTCCACGCATAGTGATTGAAGGATTAACCAAGGCTATTAATTGTAATACACCTATTAACTGGCAGGAAATTGACGACCGCTTGAAGGACTTACCCACACTTCCACCCCGTCCACCTTTGTTATGTGCTGGTTGTCCACACAGGGCAAGCTACTATGCTATTCGTACAGCGACAAGAGGAAAAGCTATCTATCCTTCTGATATTGGCTGTTATACCCTAAGCATTGCGCCACCATTAGAAACAGCTGACATCCTCTTTGACATGGGTTCTTCTATAACAACAGCATGTGGAATTGCTAAGGTCACTAAACAGGATGTCATCGCTACTATCGGTGATAGTACATTCTTTGCTTCTGCTCTTCCTGGAATTGCCAGTGCAGTCTACAACGAACATCCAATTAGCGTCGTTGTTCTCGACAATAGAACAACAGCCATGACAGGGCATCAACCCCACCCTGGTACAGGTGTCACAGGAATGCAAAAGCAAGTTACGCCTCTTGATATTTCTCAAGTATGCAAAGGTCTTGGTGTCAAATATGTGAAAGTCGTAAATCCTTTCGATTCTATAGCTGACCTAGTTGCTGAGGTTCGTAAGATGGTAAGCTGGGTTAGAAATAACAGCTTGCCTGCGGTACTTGTTTCAAAAGAACCTTGTGCGCTTTTGACAGCAGCTGAACGTAGACGTACTGGTGATTTTGCGCCAAAATATTACGTAGATGAAAAGCTATGCAATGCCTGTAAGCGCTGTTTGAATAGATTGTCTTGTCCTGCCATGTACCAAGATCCTAAAACCGAAAAAGCAGTAATAGACGAGACTCTTTGCAATTTGTGTGGCACATGCATTGCAGTATGCCCTCAAGGTGCGATCAAACGAGAGGTGGAGTAAATGACCTGTAATATCGATAATGCAGTCAATATTGTAATTTCGGGAGTTGGCGGCCAAGGTGTCCTTACTCTTGCTGAAATTTTGGCCAAGTCTGCATTATCACAGTCCTATAATGTGCGAGTCGGAGAAATTCATGGAATGGCTCAAAGAGGTGGTCATGTTGTTTGTACGGTCAGGATTGGAAAGAATGCATACGGACCAGTCGTTGATGCCGGTACTGCACAATTACTAATCGGTTTCGAACCTATTGAAACCCTTAGAGAAATACAGACTATAGCAAAAGATGGTCATGTCTTAATGAATTCTCATATCTTATATCCGGTTGCTGTATCTATGGGTCAAGTAGAATATCCAAAGCATGAAGAAATAGTTACCAATATTAAGAAATTCACAAATAATCTTGTTGAAATCGATGCAATGAAATTGGCCATTCAGGCTGGAAGTTCTCGTTCTCTTAATATGGTAATGTTTGGAGGGCTTATTGGAACCGGTATCATCCCAATATCGGAAGAAAGCGCTCTGAAGGAAATACGCAATGCATTTCCAAAGAAATTCGAGATAGTCAATACCACAGCATTCCAACTTGGTTTACAAGCAGTGCAATCCGTATCCCAATGATTTGTATTACTAGTATCACAACACTAGTTCATAGATGCAACTAATACTTGACCGAGCGAAACACCACCATCCCCAGGTGGTACATTTCTGTGAAGGAGTAGCTTTAGATTTCTATTACTTACATACCTTGCGATTGATTGACTGATAATGCGATTCAAGGCAACACCCCCAGAAAAAGCTACAAATTCAACATGATTCTTCTCGGCATTATCGCACGCAATCTTTGCCAAAGAATGACCCAAATGCCATTGCGCCGAAAATGCCAATTTATCGCAATGAATTCCTTCTTTCTTGTATTTCAATATCTGCTTTAGTGATTCAGTTGTATCTAATTCCACGATTCCCTCTGACTCAAGAAACATTGCCTTTATTTTGGGTCCGGATCTTGCTGCTATTGATTCAAGTTTCATAGGACATTCTCCATCATAAGAGTTTTCATAACATACGTCTAAAGCCACAGATAGTGCGTCGAGAAAGCGACCAGTACTCGTACTCTCTATATTATTCAAGTTACGCAACCATGCATCCTTCAAAATTCTGTAGGTTTCTTCATTGAGAGAAACATTCGCTGCTATTCTTTTTCCATAAGCCATCCCCAATACTTCATCCATCTCCAATTCTTCACCCATAATTCCTAGTAAAGCCCGAACAGCAAACCTTGCGGAAAGGTCTCCACCTGGATATAATACTGGTTTCAGCCCTCCAACTCGCTCATAGGTTTGTGCGTTCCCATAGAGAACATCTCCTCCCCATCCGGTACCATCTGGACCGTAACCATAGCCATCTGCTGTAATACAAGTAATATTTGTATCAGCAGCAAGACCGTTATCTGCTAGGATCGATGCCAAGTGGGCATGATGGTGCTGTACGCGAATTAAGGGAACATCTCTATCACGAGCTAGTCTTTCGGCGAATTCTGTCGTCAGGAATTCGGGATGAAGATCACAGGCAATCTTATCTAAACTTTGTACATCTAGCAGATGCATCATATGATTAATACTATTTTCAAGAAAATGAACATTCTCTAGTTGATCAATATCGCCTATATGCTGTGTTACATATGCCCTGCCAGCTTTTACAATTGCAGCTGTCACCTTTTCTTCTGGGCCCACACCCATAATTATTAGCGACGAAGAAATTCCTTCTAATGGGATTGGGTCTGGAACATATCCTCTTGCACGTCGAATGAAAACAGGAGTCTGTTGAGTCACAAATTTAATTACAGAATCATCAACTCTCTGGTAAATCCTCCTATTATGTATTAAGAAATAATCTGCAACATCATTCAACTCAGATATTATAGTTTTGGAATCAATATACATTGGCACACCAGTTGGATTGGCACTTGTCATTACTAGAGCCGGCTCTTTAAGCAAGTCAAAAAGTAAGTGATGTACTGGGGCATAGGGCAACATGACTCCCACAGTATCCAGACTGGGAGATATCACATCTAGCGATCCCTGTGGTATTACAGTTGATATATTTTCAATATGGTTGTACTTTCTCACAAGCACTACCGGTCTTCGCCAAGACTGAAGAAGATCGATTTCTTCCCTTGTTGGACTGAGCATCTCTCTTAGAGTACGAATGTTTCGAACCATAATAGCAAAAGGACGTTCTAATCGACCTTTTCTTTTTCTAAGCAATTCAATTGGAGATACATCTGTTGTCTTTGTAACCAGATGAGTTCCACCAATGCCCTGCAATGCAATAATCGCTCCCTCCGAAATCAGCTTTGCTGCAAGGACAATAGCATTTCTCTTCCTACTTCCATTACGCTCCGAATCAACCAACTGATAAAGGGGCCCACATTTCTCACATGCAGTTGTTTGAGCATGATACCGACGGTCTAGAGGATTCGTATAACCTGTATTACAATCATTACAAAGGGGAAAATCGATCATAGTTGTATTTTGGCGATCATAAGGCAATGATGTGATTGTCGAATACCTTGGTCCACACGCGGCACATGATGTGAAAGGATATCCATACCATCGGGAGCTCGAATCTCTCATGTCAGAGATACATGACTTGCATATCGCAATATCAGGAGGAATATCCGGAGCAACTTCTTTGCCCTTTTTTATGGATGATTTTTCGATGAAGAATCTGTCAAACATCCCTGTGACATCTTTCCATTCTACGATAACTGAATCGACTCGAGATATTGATGGTGGTTTCGTCTTTATTTTGTCAATTAACTGGAGAATTAATGGTTTCTCGCCTTCCACAACAATTCTAACTCCGGCATCACCTAGATTCAGAACATACCCAGTCAGTGCGAAACTTGTAGCCAAGCGATAGACAAATGGCCTAAATCCAACACCTTGTACAATCCCCTTGACATGTATTACAGCTTGGTGAGTCACTTACCAAGACCTCAATTAGGTTTCACATCTCTCCAGATATTAATACAATGAAGTGACAACAATTCTATTGTTCAATAGAAATACAATATAGAAACAAATTCAGGTTTCGATATACTTATCCTCAATGGAACACGTATATTACATTGGACAAGATCTCATAGGGTCTCTTAAGGGTATATTTGTACTAGTTTATGATGAACCTTGCGGACAACACACGACGATTCAAGAACCATTGTATTCGAACCTGAAACGACACCTTCCATTCTTGCCACAATCCCAGACTGCTTAAGAGTCATTCTTCAAGAGATGTCAGAAAGCACAAAAAGAAAAGGCAAATCTATTCTGATTTCCAGCAACAGCTTGGCAAACAAATTCATTATGGAACGTTGGAAAATCCGCCCTTCACAAAGAAAACGATACCGAAATCTATTCGCCGAAATACGAAAACGGTCTCGTGCAATTTTCCAACATTATTTAGCACGCAGTAAAATAGAATGGAAAACAAAAGACGCTAACTATGTTTTTGGCATCTTCAAGTTCGATGAGATTAGGGGCAATCTAATTCTTGGTTTTGTTCCAATATCAAACGAATCTGAATGGACCTTGCCTGTTAAATAGGTCTCCTATATTAGTTGTAATACAATTACTTATCGGACACAATCTTAAATATCGTGTATACAATTTTGTATCCATCTGAGGTCTTTCAATTAGACTAAGAAAAGAGACGCTTATAATCCTCTATTCATTGATTAAAGGAATATGAGGTTCGAAAGCTTGACAGTAGAGGAGTAATTCATGACCGAAGAAGATTCGTTAAGAGAAACAAGAATGCCTTCGTTAAGGATAATGGCAAAAAACACAAGGGATGTTATGAAGGAACCAATACTACAAAGTATTCTGGAAAAATCAATACTCACAAAAACACAACTTGAAACACTCCTTATAGACCTTGTAATTGAAGATGAATTTGAGAACCACATCTCGTACAAAGAGAAAGCTTCCTTACGATCGAAGGCTGCGAGTAGATCGAGAGGTGTTTCACGAGGCGCATTCAATAGAACCCTTAATCAAGCACGCAAGAATATCACTCGATGTTTTTATACAATGCTTCTCTTAGCCTATCTTGGATTATTTGAATTTACATTCTTTTCTCCTTTTGAAGAACTTGCCACCCGAATAGAAGGATATCGCCGAATTCGTGATACATTAGCAGGGAAGACAGATTTATCATCTGAGGAAATTGAAAGCTATCAATCAGCCGAACGTACCATTCTTTCAGCACTCGACTCATTGTCTACATCTCTTTCCTTGAAATCTAGACTCTCCCGACGCAAGACTGGCTCTGAAATCGAATCAGAAAGGTAAAGGAAAAAATAACGGCACGAGTGTATCATGCAGATGATTTGCCGCAAGACTCTTTCAGCACATCGCTCTTGCCGGCGTGGATCTTCTTGAGGTTTGTATGCTTGAGGAGATAGAGATACCAACGACGGATGACCGAGGATGCTACTGTAATCAGATTAAGCGGCACTGGCCTACTGTCATCAGCACAATACACTCATACTAATTATGAACAAACTTCTACATAGTTCTAATCTTAGAACGGGACTCCAGTGATACAAATCTCGTGCGAACTATTATGTAATACAAATAATACATCAAATGATTGGACCAGTAAGTCTTATTCGCCAAAAAAATGAGAGTGAAAATGATTGTGAAGACCAGCTGTGATGAGAATGACAGGTGACACGAATTCCAAATTGTTTCTAAAAGCTACAAAAGACCGGATAATGACCACAGAAAGGGACAAACTGGTTTCAGAAGTAACACAAGCAATTGGAGAAAGAAGATGTAGAGATTTGCTTGACCTAATAGCCGGCATAGAAAAGACGAAAGACTGGAAAACAGCAGTGTCAATTCTTATGGACGCATCAGATCGAAGCTACAAAACACCGTTTACAATTCAAAACAAGAATAAGAAAATTGAGTCATTGAAATACAGAGAGGTTATATTCGAATTATTGTCTTGTCCAGGGTTAGAACCAATTCCAGAAACTACAATAAGTCTTCTGCAAAATGTTGAAAGCAAGAAGTCTTTTGCACAAGCCTCAACTATGTTTGAAGAATATGCATTAAACCAAGCTATTGAAGAAATAAGAAACCGCAATACTCTCTTCTTTGAACTTCCACATAATCATCCATTATATGAAAAACATAGATCGTTACTGGAGGAGAGAAGGAAGGAAGAGCTAGAATGCCTTCGGTTGAGTAACGTGGAGGGGAAAATCAACATAGATCAATTATGGGCGACCAGTTATGGAAGAAGGGCACTTTCCGAGCTAGGTATCACTGGTTTCCAAATTGATTATAGTGATATCGAAGTTGTATTATCTGTATTACAAATCCCACAATCTGTAAAAGAACAGCTTAAGGCAGGAATAAAGAAAGCAAGAACGGTCCAATCAACGAACGTAGGGGAGCGAATCTCAAATCCTGATTATTCCCAGCTACTCAAATCCTTGATTGAACAAGACACTCAGATCATAAGGCTGCAAGGAAGCAGACATGCAGTACCTACTCTTAACGCACTTCTCTTTGAAGCACTGAGCCAATATCGGTCTTCCCAATCAAGTGACAAATACCGACAAATCGTTCATTGCCTATCCGATCTTACTCTAATACGTTCCCCTGATTCTTTCACTACTTATGAAATTCTCACTAATCTACGTGATTTGAGAATAACCACTCTGGCTATATCAGCACTAGGGAATTACTACCATGATTCGGCAACAGCTATACTTATTGATTTGCTCTGTGCAACTAGAATGAAATGGATTATACAGGCTTCACTCGAAGCGCTAAGCAATCAAATAAAAAAACATCCTCAAGCGAAATATTCCATCAAAGCAGCAATTGACTCGGGTTGCAAAAACGCTGGTGATCTGGAACATCTAATTAAGCAATATGGCAAATGAATAATAGCTACAATGCTCGCAATGCAATCCTCGACAAACATAAATCTACAAGAAGTTCGGCTCAAAGCTATGACCAGTTCAGAAACATCTAATCTGTCAGAGATAGACCCCTTTTTCAATCCACAATCTGTTGCACTAATTGGAGCTTCATCAGACTATCGTAAACTAGGAAATTCGATTTTGATGAATCTTCTTGCATCAGAGATTGATGTATTTCCTGTAACACGAAACAGAGAAAGCATTTTGGGCGTCCGTGCTTATGGGTCTCTTAAAGAGATACCAAAACCAGTAGATTTGGTCATTGTTGCAGTTGCAGCTAAGTACTGTACAGATCTCATGACGCAAATCAGGAAAGCTGGTGCGAAAAACGCAGTCATTATCTCAGGAGGTTTCAGTGAAGTTGGAACTGAAGGTGCAGCTATGGAAGAAGAGCTGGTCAAAGCAGCAAAGACGGCTGGTGTGCGCATAATTGGTCCAAATTGTGTAGGTGTTTCCAATAGTAAGGTGTTTAATGGTACATTTACAATGATGCCAGAACGCGGGAACATTGCCTTAGTATCTCAGAGTGGTGCTCTTGGTGGCATGCTAATCTATACTACAAGAGCAAAGCGTATTGGAATTAGCAAGTTCGCAAGTATTGGAAATGCAGCAGATGTAAGCTTCGTTGAGATTCTAGACTATTTCAAAGACGATCCGAAAAGCAGTGTTATTGCAGTCTATGTAGAGGGCTTAGAAGATGGCCGCAATCTTTTCAATTCTTTCAAGGCTGCAGCTTCGCAGAAACCCGTAGTAATATTAAAGGGTGGTCGGAGCGAGGCCGGAAACAGGGCAACGAAATCTCATACCGGTTCTCTTGCCGGTTCCAGTCATATCTTTGAAGGAGTAATCAAACAAGCAGGTTGTGTTTTGGCACCAACTCTTGATTCACTACTAGAAATATGCAAGCTCTTTGACTTTCAACCTCTGCCTCAAGGTTCTAATATTGGTATCATAAGTAATACAGGTGGAGCAGCTGTATTAGCAGCAGATGCTGCTTCAAATCTAGGCCTTAACATCCCACTCCTTTCAAGTGAAACAAGGCATGAATTGCGGCAGGCATTGTCTCCAATGGCAGCAATTGACAACCCTGTTGACGTTGTAGCAAGTGGTGGTAGAAGAGAGTATCGACTCACTACAGAGTACATGCTAAAAGATTCAAACATAGACATGCTCCTTGTTATTTGCGGTGTGCCCACATTTGCTGGAATGACACAGACGGAACATGCAGCTGGTACGTTGGAAGGAGTAAGAACAGCAGATACTAGAAAACCTGTTGTTGGAGTATGGCTAGCTGGCGATGTTGGTAAACCTGGAAAGGACTTGCTTGAAATGAATCAAATTCCCTGCTATGATGATCCTACTATGGCTGCTCTTTGCATGGCACATATCACGGAATACTCTCAAATGCATTTCAATAAGCAGAAGAAAGATTGATCCTTACAAGCTAAGATACTCATCTGCTATATCAGGAAATTCCTTTGCTACCGCATCTCTTAGCTTACGTTCAACCCACATACTTAGGTTAATAGCTCTTTCGTTTCTTACAGCCTGCAAACATGACCGTAAATCCGCTGCAATGGAGAAAGATACTATTGGGCTCTTTCTCTCTTTGTTGGGAACTGAAACTACAGCTTCTGCTGGAGTTTGTTTTCCTAGACTTATTTCAACAGAAGACTTAGTCGCATCTTCATCATCCGATTTTCTCTCTTCTTCTTTGCGATATTTTCCTAAGAGACTCAATACTAGCGCACCTCTCTAAGTATTGTAGCATAAGCTTCCGCTACCAGTTTGGCAATATCCTTAGTCACCTCTGGATTACCAGATCGCCTTAGATTCTCCGCAGCCACCTGTTGACATCCTCGCGCCAACATTCGAATATCTCTCGGATTTCCCTTAGCTGCATCATTAATCACCTTAACAGCTTCATCGGTAAAGGGCGAAATGTCAGTGTTGTTTGGATTGAAGCTATCAATATCACCCTGAGCATAGGCAATTCTTCTTCCGATAAACTCCTTAGCTTTCATATCATCAAGAGCTGGGACATCAAGTGGTTCTGTTCTATCAGCAATCT
Organism: Candidatus Thorarchaeota archaeon; assembly: GCA_016839245.1. The sequence goes on along the minus strand of JAEOUN010000001.1, from coordinate 52,263 downwards.
GTGGCAAGAAACTAAGCATTGCATTCCAATATACATTGGTACCCGACATTATCAATGTAATAATCGGCTCATCTAAGACTTCAGGATATTCATCCTTCATTTCCTGAGTTGGTAAATCAGCCAAATATCTGAGCTTGTGAAAAGCTGCCTCTTGATTATCAGCCACGTCTTCTACAAATAACGCGGTACGTGATTTTTCTTCGATGTATCTTCTAACACATTCCTTAGCTACTGCCTCAATAATCTGACTTGATTCCCATGACCTTCTATATTTTACTCTCAATGAATCAGCAATAGCTGCGGACATCTGCTTTTCATAGAGACCAGTCATCCCGACATAGCCAGTCACAAACTTGTTACCTTTCCGATCAGCCAAAGTAGGAAGGTCTCTCAAAGCTAAAAGCATCAGTGTGCTTTTTCCTGATCCTACAGGTCCTCTAAGGAATATATGTCGTTCATTTGTAATTATCAAGTCAACTATACTATCGAGGAAATCCGGATGTTCTACATATAATCTAGAATCCGGCATCTTGAATCCACGAAACGGGGAGAATCGTGCACCAATCTTTTCTTCCCATGCTCGCAAAACCTCCTTGCGAGTATTGAAATGACGAATCAATGCACTCTCATGTATCGCGATTGTCATATTGGCGACCTCATGTATCACATGTACTTATTGTAATACAATAAGTACAGGTTTGTATTAGTTATAAGTTGCGCGGTTATTATGTTCAATTGCAATTCATCAAAAACAAAGTTTTCAAATCGTGACCACAAGACACAACCTTTTTGAACAGATTTCATTGACTTCATCCTGAATCAAATCTGACGTATACAAACTGGAATCCTAGGAGAAGACCGTTTATGGACGTTGATAGAATTCAACATATACTGACATCTTTAATGATACTAAGCTTTCTTATTTTCGGAGGACTTTCAATCATAATCTTAATCACAAATGCTCCTCTTTCGAACGGAACAGTGGCTCTTCCTTTTGCTTTCCTATTCGTATCTATGATGACTTTAATCACAACCGGCCTTATTGAAGAGAAACCTACTACTGCAAGTAGACATGTCAATCAATGGTTGATTCTATGCGCCTTTATGGTATTTGTATCTGCACTTGTTTTCATATTCTCTTGAACTTAACATAAAGATTTTAGGAAAGAGGAATTTGAAGAGGCTTCCCCAAAGCTTGCTAATCACCGCCTAGTCGAAGTGAATACAAATGAGCAAGATTCTGCCAGGAACAAAGACCACAAGAATGGAGCTACTTAGGCTCAAGAATCGAATGCGTTTGGCAGAACGCGGACACGATCTTTTGAAAGAGAAGCGTGATAGTCTCATTATGGAGTTCTTCAATGCGATTGCTGAAATCAAAGAAGCAAGAGAAAAGGTCGAAACGGATCTCATAGAGGCATTCTCAGCTCTTACCAAAGCAAAAATGGTAATGGGACCTTCAGCAGTTGTAGAATTTGCACGCTCATCAAGAGTTCAGGCGAATCTCTCAATTTCAACACGAAGCATGATGGGTGTTCTTGTCCCAGTACTATCAGTTGAACAGCATACTCCCAATATACCATATTCCTTGCCTGATTCAAGTGCCCAACTAGATGTGATGGCAGTTAAGTTTCAAGAAGCCCTTAAGTCTATCGTTCGACTAGCAGAAATCGATTCAACAGTAAAACGTCTCGCTCTTGAAATCGAAAGGACAAAGCGTCGAGTTTCAGCGCTCGAATCTGTTGTCATTCCTCGCCTAGAAGCCACATCAAAATATGTCAAACTTGCGCTTGAAGAACGCGAAAGAGAGGACTTCTTCCGTATTAAGATGATCCGTGACCGGATGCATGAATAACGTAATGCTTGTATCCTACCTACGCCTTAGTTTCAATATTGCTGCAGCCAAATCTCCACCAGTATCCTTCAATGCCTGCAATGCGACTTCAATGTTAACACCTGTTTGACTGGCCACAAGTGCTGCATCTTCCATTGGCACTTCAATCCTCTTTACCGGTTCTATTTCTTTCTCATCAATTTCTCCCTTAGTAAGAGCACGTTCGGAACGGATGCCAGAAACTTGGAAGGACTCAGTCCCTGACTGTTTAATCATAATGACCTGAGGATCATCAAGTACCCATTCTTTGTCATAAAAGCGAAATATCACCTCTTCGACGCCGGTAACTTCACTCTGTTCAATTCCCATCTGCTTCATCATTCGGGTAAGGCTACGAGATGAAACTCTACTAGATCTTCGGCCCATGTACAATTCCTCGAAATGCGATTCAATACCTTTGACAAAGATAGATACTTGAGCGATAGATAAAACGATTTTGTTTCACACCCGACCTTTTCGAGAGAGAACAATGTCAAAGACATAATGTTTCACAGACGGTGCATAATTCTTAATCATAGTTATCGAAATAGATGGAAGAAAATCATGTCCAGAGCATACATCTTCTACATGCTTCACAATCTCTTCCTTGTTGTCTTCTTGTTGTGCAATATGCATATGCACAATACCCCCGCTCTTCTTTAAAGCACTAATTGCATAGCCAAGAAAGCAATTCGTATCATGCAAGTATCCCATGACTACCCTATCCACATTTTCATCGGGCTGGAATTCCTTGCAATCTCCTAAGAATGGTTTCACCTTTTGTTCAACCTTGTTGAGTCTGATGTTTTCAAGAAGAAAATCGTATGCTACAGGGTTGATCTCTGTTGCATAGACTTTTCTTGCATTATTCATGGCAATTGGAATTGAGAACTGACCAACACAAGCAAACATATCGAAAACAGTTTCTCCGGGTCGAGTAATTGAAGCCATTCTGATTCTTTCTTGTATATTTCCTCCAGAAAAAGTCAGGACAAGTGGGTCAAGTTTGTACTTCACTCCCCCTTCCGTATGTATAACAATAGTATCTTGTATTCCTGCCACTATCATATAATTAGGATGTCTCTCTACTCCAACTGTCGGTCCAGTTCTTATTGCAACAGAACGAATTCTATTATCATACTGAAGTGTTGCTTCCCCTATTTCTTTTGAATATTTCATAAGTTCCCTTTTTATTTGCAATAGGGCAACATGTCCTACGAGATGGTATCCTGAAGGTAAGGATTCGATGTTTGAAATAGCTCCTGCTAACCGATGTTCAATAAATTCTCTGTATCTCATTTCCAGCCCGAGCGTGTAATATTTGTATTGCTATTTCCTAGCAATAAAGACTACTAGGAGCTTGATCTCCCTTTCCACGGCTCTGCAACTTCCCAATGGCTTTGCTGAAGTCTTCACTTGTAACACATATTCTACTGTCACGAATGGCAAACATTCCCGCTTCTGTGCAAATTGCCTTGATATCTGCGCCTGTCAAGTTATGAGTTGCAGAAACTAATCTACCAAAGTCAACGTTTTCGTGAAGATTCATTCCTCGAGTATGAATCTTAAATATCTCACCCCTGCTTTCATCATCTGGTGTTGGAAACTCAATTATTCTGTCGAAGCGCCCTGGTCGCAACAGAGCAGGGTCCAAGATATCTGGCCGATTTGTTGCTCCAAGTACAGCAACCTGCCCTCGATTTTCAAACCCATCTAATTCGCTCAGGAGTTGCATAAGCGTCCGCTGAACTTCTCTGTCACCTGATGTGGCAATATCCAAACGATGGGAACCAACAGCGTCAAGTTCATCAACGAATACTATTGCAGGAGCTTTTTCTTTGGCCAACATAAATATCTCACGCACAAGCCTAGCTCCTTCACCAATAAATTTCTGCACAAGCTCTGATCCTATAACGCGAATAAATGTAGCATTTGTTTCGTGTGCTACAGCTCTGGCACATAGAGTTTTTCCGGTACCAGGGGGTCCTGTCAATAACACTCCCTTTGGAGGTTCAATTCCAACCTGAGCAAATAGGTCCGGTTTTAATAGAGGCAGTTCAACAGTTTCACGAATTTCTCTAAGCTGATCCTTAAGACCACCTATATCTGCGAAGGATACATCAGGCGCTTCTTCAATTTCCATAGCTCGAATCATTGGATCCTTTGGCGGAGGCAATTCTTGCGTTACGGCAAATGAACGTTGGTTCAGCGCTACACGCATTCCAGGCTGCATACGTTCTTTTGGAATTGAGGAATGAACATGAACAACGAAGTTCGGTCCTGTAGAACTCTTAACGATGGCTCGGCCATCCTCTAATATTTCAATGACTGATGCTGTAATGAGAGGTGATTGTCTGAGTTTCTCAAGCTCTGTTCTCAGAGTTTGATTATCCTTTTCAAGTCGACTTCTTTCGGCTTGAAGTATCTGTTTCTCAGTTTCCAAAGCACGAAGCCGTCGTTCGAGATGCCGGGTGTAATTCTGAGTATAAGTAGTATCTTCGATGCTTCCTTCTTTCTTAGCATCAGTCGTCCCTGGCAATCCTTGTCACCTCACGCCTCAATCTGCTAACTAGTGTTTTAAGGGTTGCTAACAGCTCTCTAAGGCCTAAGCAAAGTCGAACATTCATCAGACAGGAGTTGAATGAATTAGTTTATATCTTCAGTATCACAATATCTCGAAGGCTTGGTATATGTCCAAAGATGATTATTAGACACCAAGACTCGCATGGTCACACTATGTCAGGACTCTTGGCAACTATCAAGGAGTTCTACTCATGTCTGTCTGTGTGTACTGCCATGAGTATGATGAACACTTTCATGCTGATGTGGATGCTGCAAGGAATACAATGTATATTCAAGAGCCCACTACCGTTTGTGGACGGACTGCTTATACTTCATGTCCAAGTTTGTCCAACTTACAATTAATGGTTACTTTGAAATCAGTCACCTATTTCTATTTCCTATTGTCTTGCCAGTCGACAACTTTTATCTTCATTCCCACTATTCTCAAAATGTGAATTAAAGATGCACAGCTGCGAGCTTTGTGGACGAAACATGAAAGGCCGAGGCAGACGTATCGAAATAGAAGGAGCATCAATAATCGTTTGTCCACAATGTGCCTCAAAGTTCGGAAGTCCCTCATCTGATACCGACCCCAAATCGTCTTACGTGGCAACTCGCCCGTCATGGATAGGTCCTCCTGAGAAGAAGCCTACCTCCGCGTCTCGATCACCATCGTCTCCACCAAGGAAACCAAGTGCAAAGCCAGCTCCCAGAAGAGGTGTTCTCTTGGATGATTTGATGCTAATCGAAAATTACGACAAGGTCATCAGAACTGCAAGACAAAAAATGGGTGTTAGTCAAGAAGAATTGGCTCAAAAAGTCGGTGAACGCATTTCCACTCTTCAGGCTATCGAAACCGGAAGACAAAAGCCAAACAATAAGACAATACGAGGACTTGAAAGAGAGCTTGGAATTTCTCTGCTTGAACCCATTGACCCTGTCTCTATCAAGGCAGCACGAGGCATTTCAACTGGTAGTCCAACTCTTGGCGACAGAGTCGTTGTGAAACGGAAGAAGCCAAAGAAACTAGACTAGAAAAACCTCAAACGAAGTGAATATATAGTATCTAGACATATAATAGTATGAGTGACAATTTCCAGACGCTGGAGTTCCGTTCCCAACACATATTCAGTGGACTAACTAAATCCCGCTCATCTAGGTGAACACTTCAATGGTACATTCAGGATTCAATAATGATCTCTTCCGTCTCGTTGTAGAAGAAATATCTGGTAAGGAAGGAGTGGACGTAGCATCTGTTCTAGTGAATGCAGAAGAAACCACTGATGAAGAAATTGCCACCAAGACCGACCTAAAGCTGAATATAGTTCGACGAATTCTGTACAAATTACATGATAATCATCTTGCTTCCTATCGCCGAATCCGCGATACTAATACAGGATGGTTTCTATACTATTGGAGAATCGACCCCAAGAAGGCTCAGGCGCTCGTAAATCGCAAGAAAAGAATGGTTCTAGGTCTCTTGGAACAGAGACTGGATCACGAAACGAGCAATGACCTTTATGCCTGCGTGAACCGTGATTCTTCACCAGTCCCTTTTGAAGAGGCTATGAATTTGTCATTCCGGTGTCCAACATGCAATGAACAGCTTGAATATGTTGACAATAGCAAAGCAATCAGTTTTCTGAAGAAACGAGTTGAGGAACTGAAGGCAGACCTAAATGCAACTTCAACATCGTGAAACAGCAATCAGACATTACATATATCAATAGATTTCGAGAATTGCGTTTGGCGCGGACTGGAGGAGTTTTCCAATGGAGTTCTCTCTAAAGACACACATCTACGGTTCTTATCAAAAGAGAATTCTGCAATCTATACGTTCAGAAGTAATGGGGATGATCGCAAATCTTGATTGCAATCTCTTAGGACTGCGAACAGATAGAAGAGGGCTCATTGTCATTGAGCTGGAAGGAAGAGATAGCGAATTTGTTTCCAACGTCCTACAAAAAGAATATGGAACTATTCCAAAATTAGATGAGATACAGCCCGGATTTCACACAAGGGGGTACTTGATCGACGTAGGAAAAGTAGGCTATGGTCTTTATGTTGACATTGGCATAACTACTTCACGCCAAATGGATGCCTTAATTCCTCTTCACAGACTACGAGAACAGCTGCTCTTGCCTGAAGCATCACTAAGAAGCATTGCAAAAAAGATCATTCTAGTTGATAACCTACCCGTTGACATCGAAATTCTGAATACCGATTTTGCAAGACAGAGAATAGAAGCAGAATTTGAGCAGACCTTTCTTGATCGTTTGAATAATTGGATTGCAGATGATCATGAACGACTATTAGTCCTTGGTTCTACACTTGACATGGTTGAAAACACACTCGTTAGATCTGGCCATAGGGAAGACATCTACCAAATCGAAAAGCTTGGAATCTTTGAATACTCCCTCCGATGTAAGAGAAGTACAAGGGCCTTTGGAATACTTGCAGCTATTGGCCCAAGAATGAGAGGTATTCCTATGCATTTATTCATTCCAAGTGAAATTGAGGCGGCAAGAAAATGACAAGACTGGACCTATGGCTCGTTCAAAACAAGCACTTCTCATCACGTCAGGCAGCAAAACGGGCTATTCATCAAGGACTTGTTACGATAGATGGAGTAAAAGCAAAACCATCCACACAGGTGTCAGGAACAGAGGGCATTGAAGTTTCTGATACAGCACTTAATTTTCCCATCGGATACTCCAAGCTCGAATTTCTGCATAGGACGGTATCACATCTTATCACACCTCAAACTCAAGCATTAGATATTGGAAGCTCAGCTGGAGGTTTTCTACGCTACCTTGCAGAGAATTGTAGCCATGTAACAGGTATTGAAATCTCAGATGAATTCATGGATGCATTGCAAGAAATCACTCAACAGCATGACACTGTTTCGGTTTTGATAGATAACGCCTTTGCTCTTGATCCGAGCATAATCTCTCAACAGAGTACTCTTGATCTTCTACTAATTGATGTTACAACAGGGCTTGAAGGGACCATAAAGCTGATCGAAAAGTACTCATCACTTCTAGTAAGCGAGGGTTGGCTTGTCGCAGCATTCAAAGCGGTTCCTTCTCCAAATATCATTTCTGATATAGTGAATAAAGTAGAGAATCTTGAATTTCACGATGTAAAAGGTATCGTAATACAAGTATCACGCAAAGAATTTCATGTAGTTGGAAGGCGACACTAAGCAATTCTTTTATTGGGATTGATTAAACCCCAGCATTAGGGGCGGTGGTCTAGCCCGGCTATGATGTCTCGCTTACACCGAGAAGCCACTGAAGCCTTACGCTCTTTGGACTCGAAGGTCGCTGGTTCGAATCCGGCCCGCCCCACCATTTCTCTACATGCAGCGAGTTCCTACAAGGAATCAATAGGATCAAGAAGAGCGGATCGGAATTGCCGGGAGTAACCAAGCCTGATCAAAGGCGAAGAACTTGGATTTCTCATCGATATGCTCTTTTCAACTCGGCTGCAAGTTTTGCATCTAGAGTCCTTAGTTTATATGATATGCCAAATGATGGTCTTCTTATTCGAATAATGACCATAAAGCTTACCAAGGCTAGGAAACTAAGGCCTACGAATAATGGAACTGTGGGAAGGCTTATTCTCTCAAAGGCTGCATTCTCTACACTAAAGCGTATGGTTTTTGGTTGTTCATTATCACATATATCTGTCACTTTAATAGTTATGTAGTAACTGCCATTATCCATCTCGATTGCATCAAGAATAAAGATGGTAGAATTTCCTTCAATGTAATATACATTCCATCTATATGGGTCAAACGAATTGGGATAGCTAAAGGCACATATTGTACATTCAATTGAATCAATACCAACTTTGTGTACGCGGCATCAAAATTCCAAATTCCTGATAGCACATCATCATCATTGACATTGCATTCTATTGTGGGTTCGACCAAATCAATATAGAGTTCTGTGTTCATTGTTTGTGCCGTGCAAGCATCATCTGTGTTATCAAAGACCAGATACCAACGAATGCCTGACCACCTGCCACCATAGCTGAGAAACTCATGCTCACCACTAGTCACATCTTCTTGAAATTCACAGGCTTCAATTTCATGACCATCTGTCCAGTGATTGAATTCAGTTTCATTGCAGATGAAAAACGTTATTCCTGTTCCATTTACAATTCGAATTGACCAAACAGACCCATGTAATTCTTGCTGGACGTATACCACGTCCAAGTTTCATATTTCTCAGGCAGAATATACAGTGATTGAAGGGCACAAATCCCCGGGACTTGGAAAAATACAAGTAAAATGATTAAAAGGAAGATGACAGCTTTTCTCAACTCAGTCACTCCATTACATCTAGAATTGTATTCTCTCGGAATGGCATTAAGGTTATCCCTGTGTGATACATTTCGCTGTCAAAGCTACTCAACTGTTGTTCCTTCTGTCTAAAATAACAAGACAAATGGCAACTGAAATCACAAGTTATTCTTCAATTGCTCAAATGCCAAAGACAGGTCAAAGAGCCTCTACTCATAAATCTCCGTTATTATTGTTCAGAATTCCCATGTATTAGACTAGAATATGTATTATTGAGTTCAGGAACCTTAAAAGCCGAATCAATTCTAACCCGAAGCAAGATACTAAGAAAAGCGCGGAAGTAGCCAAGCCAGGCCAAAGGCGCCAGACTTAAGATCGTATGTACAGTGGGGTCATACGAAGAGGACATCTGGTCTGGAAGCAGTTCGTGGGATCGAAGCCCACCTTCCGCACCATTCTCTTCTTTTGACTATCGAGATAGTCTTATCCGAGCTCTTGCAACGAGAAATCAGGAGTGATGGCCATGGGCTATAGAAATCTTGAATTCCCAGACGATTTCCTTTGGGGAAGTGCTGCTTCTGCTCATCAGACAGAAGGTGGTAACCATAACAGCTGGAGCGAATGGGAGAAAATTCCCGGGAAGATTAAGGACGGTTCAAACGCTGACATAGCATGTGATCACTACAACAGATACAAAGACGACTTTGACTTAGCAAAGGAACTGGGTCATCAGATTCACCGTTTTTCCATAGAATGGAGCCGAATTGAGCCAAACCAAGGAAGATGGAATGATAGCGAACTCGGGCATTACGAGTCCGTTATCAAAACCTTACTAGAACGAAATATCAAGCCAATGATGACCCTTCATCATTTTGCAAACCCAATTTGGTTTCGAGATATGGATGCATGGCTTAATCCCGAGAGTCCTGAATTGTTTGGCAAGTATGCGAGAAAAGCCGCCGAGGTTTTTTCCAAGTACAACCTCATATGGAACACCATTAACGAACCCATGGTAGTAGCAACACTTGGTCATCTATTCGGAGAGTTTCCCCCTGGTTACAAGGATTTCAACAAGACAATTACTGCGACAATGAATATGCTAAAGGCGCATGGCCAAGCGGCCATGAATATTCGGGAAGTATACGATGAAAAGGGATTGGAACAACCATTAATTGCCCCTGTTCTCAGCGTTAGTTACTTCATGCCAGCAAATGCGGATAACAAAGAAGATGTCGAACTTGCGAACTATTTAGATAATTTGTATAATCAAGAATGGATTCGGGGCGCAGTAACAGGAATTATCCCCGACCTAGATGGAAATGGCGAGCGGTATACTCCACTCGAGAACTCCGTGGATTTCATCGGGCTCAACTATTACAGCCGCCAAGTCGTATCGTCAGAATTAGATTATCTGGCGGGTGAGATGGCACCAAGAAACCCGAATCTTGAACGATGCGAAGGATTGGACTGGGAGGTATATCCCCAAGGATACTACCCAATCATCAAATCATACTGGGACAATTATAGAAAACCAATCTTCCTAACGGAGAATGGAATTGGTACCCTTGATGATATGCTAAAGCAGAGATACATTGTGAGTCATCTCCAACAAGTATATCGTGCCATAGAAGATAAAGTGGATATTCGTGGTTATCTTGTATGGAGTTTAACAGACAACTTTGAATGGACTCAAGGATACAGTAGCCATTTCGGACTAGTGGAGATTGACTATAAAACCCAAGAGCGACATTCTCGGAATAGTGCCTTCATGTATAGAGATATAATACGGAATAATGGCCTGACTGAGGAGCTACAACAGCGCATTTTGTCAAATTGGAGATGATTGAATCGTTATGCCTCTACAATCTCTCTTGTCTGCAATCGGTATTGTCTTTGTCACAGAGATTGCTGACAAAACCATGCTAACTACACTATGCTTGAGCGCTCAATATAGAAGACCTTTAGTTGTCTTACTTGCAACAATGCTAGCTCTATTATTGGCATCCATAATCGCAGTTGTTATTGGAACCCTTTTGGCATTATCACTTCCAGCTGACCTAATTCTTCTCATCTCAGCAGGACTGTTTCTTATAATGGGTATCCACTCCTTTGTAAAGAGTATTCCAGAGGAAGATGCCTGCAGACAACCAACAACCTTTCTTAGCATGATTTCTCTTGTCTTAGTTTCCGAACTCGGTGACAAAAGCCAACTTGCAATTTTAGCATTGGCAGCACAGTCTCAATTCCCATTATTCATACTTTTCGGATCAATTGCTGGCTTTTTCATAGTGAATCTCATTGGAGCCTTTGCAGGTGACAGAGCTGCAAACCGTTTACCAATACAACTTATCAACAAAGCAACCGGAGCAATATTCATCATTTTTGCAATTCTCATTATGCTGAATATTCTCTAAATGGTTAGAGTATTAGCATATCATGAATTTGGCGAAGACTTTATGACCGAGCCAGAGAGAAGAAGCCTTGCTTCCTTTAAGGTGAGATAGTCTTGGGATTAGAAATCTCTGGTTATAGCGGACTTGTTCTCGAAAAACTTGTATCAATAAATGCGAAAATCGGTGACCTCGTCATAATCAGGTATAATGGCAGTGAATATAGTGGGATTTTGATGCCACGTGCACAAATTGGTAGCGATTCAAATCATATCGTGATTAAGCTTTCAAGCGGCTACAATATTGGAATCAAACTATCATCCAGCTCAGAAGTTGCACTATTAAAACGTGGAAAACGGAAGAAGAAAACCGTTGCAGATAAACCTCCAGAAATCAATTCCAACCTCCCGAATGTATCAATTCTGAGCACTGGTGGGACAATTGCAAGCAAAGTTGACTATCAAACAGGTGCAGTAAATCCGGCACTGTCAGCCCAAGACTTTTATGATACCGTTCCGGAGCTAAGAGTACATGCCGATGTTAAGGCTAAAGTACTGATGAGTGCACTCTCAGAAAATATTCACCCTACGGATTGGACAAGAATAGCAAAAGCCGTTGCATCGGAAATACGAAAAGGAACTGATGGCATTGTTATTGCCCATGGTACCGACACCATGGCATTCACTTCTGCTGCCCTTTCTTTTGCATTACAGAACTTACCAGTTCCAGTTGCGTTAGTAGGCTCACAGAGGTCTTCCGATAGACCATCTTCCGATTCTGCCATGAATCTTATCCGAGCCACAGACTTGGTGGGAAGAATAGATGCAGCTGAAGTTATGGTTGTTATGCATGGAGAAACGGATGATAGCTTCGCCTATGCGCATCGTGGAACGCGAGTAAGAAAGAGTCACACCAGTAGAAGGGACGCTTTCCAATCACCAAACTTCTATCCACTCTTTAAAATCACTTCTTCAAACTTTGAGGAAATCTCTCTACCATTATTGCGTCGTGACTCGAAAAGAAAGTTAAAGATGAAGGCATCATTTGAAGATAGAGTAGGCATGATACGAACGCACCCAGGAATCAAAGCATCATTAATCGAATCGCTAATCGAATCTGATTACAAGGGCATAGTAATCGAGGGAAGTGGACTTGGACATGTTCCTCAAGTTCTTCAAAGTGCCATAAAGCGAGCAATCGATTCCGAAATTATTGTCGCAATGACCAGCCAGTGTATTTCTGGGCGGGTGGACATGAATGTCTACCGAACAGGTGTTGAGCTACTTGAGATGGGTGTATTGCCATGTGAAGATATGCTAACTGAAACTGCACTTGTCAAACTCATGTGGGCTCTTGCCAATTTTAAGAATATTCAGGACGTGCGAACAATGATGCTGACACCTCTCGTGGGAGAGATATCTATGCGTAGTGAAATGGCTCAGTATACTCGAATTGGACGTGAGAAAGAATGAGTGACGATACAAGATACAAGAAACTTGGCCTGAGAGTTGGTCTTGAGCTACACCAACAACTTGATACTTCAAGGAAACTCTATTGTCACTGTCCAACAACAATTCGAGATGATGACCCTCATGGTGGCTTTGTAAGAAGACTGAGACCAACGCAGAGCGAGATGGGTGAAATTGATCCGGCAGCCCTATTCGAATTTCAACAAAAGAAACAATTCTATTACGAGTATTACAATGATACGACGTGTCTTGTCGAGGCAGACGAAGAACCTCCACATGAATTATGCGATGAAGCCATCGACATTTGTCTTATCATGGCAGATTTTCTGAAATCAAGGCCTGTCGATGAAATCCATCCTATGAGGAAGATTGTAATTGACGGAAGCAATACCACAGGTTTCCAACGGACTTGCATTGTGGCCACAGGCGGAAGTCTTCAATTTGGCGAGAAATCAATCGGAATTCAGACAATTTGCCTTGAGGAAGATGCAGCTAGGAAAATCGCTGAAAAGGACAATATGCGTGTGTACAGACTTGACCGGCTCGGTATTCCGCTTATTGAAATAGCTACTGCACCAGATATACACACACCCTCCGAGACACAAGAAGTGGCTCTGAAAATCGGGCTTCTATTAAGATCGACAGGAAAAGTCAAACGCGGACTGGGCACAATTCGTCAAGATGTTAATGTATCTATTAGTGGGGGAGCAATTACTGAAATTAAGGGATTTCAACAGCTGGATATGCTATCTAATCTTGTTGAAATGGAAGCGCTTCGGCAAGAACGACTATTGGAGATACATCAACAACTTGTAGAACGAGGAATATCTCCCAATGACATCGAAGGGAAGATTCACGATGTGAGTGATGCATTCTCAGGCACCGAGGCGAGAATAATCAGAAAGGCACTAAATTCAGGTGGGGTTGTTCTGGCAGTCAATCTCCAAGGGTTTCATGGACTTCTGGGAAAAGAAATTCAGCCTAGCAGGAGACTTGGAACAGAGCTATCAGATTATGCGAAATTCTGGGGACAAGTAGGAGGGATCTTTCATACTGATGAACTCCCCAAATATGGAATATCAAACGAAGATGTATCTATGCTGCGTACAAAAGCGAATGCAGAAGACCTTGATGCCGTGGTCATGGTGGCAGCTCCAAAGGCTAATGCAGTTTCTGCATTGAATGCAGTAGTCGATAGGGCACGACAAGCTACAATTGGAATACCAGCAGAAACAAGAACTCCGCTGCCTGATGCGACCACTATGTATGCTCGTCCTCGCCCTGGTGCCCAAAGAATGTATCCAGAAACAGATGTCAGACCTGTACAGATTTCACAGCAGCATTTGAAGAAAATTACGAGATCTATGCCTGAAACCCTTGAAAAGAAAGGGAAACGATTCATCACTGAAATTGGTCTCAGTGAAGAGCTGGCTTCCCAGATGGTTAAGTCTACCAACTTGGAGCTCTTTGAGAGAATAATTGCAGATTCAGATGTCTCACCCACACTTGTTGCAGCTACTCTTGAGAACACCCTAGTAAGTCTACATAGGGTTGGTGTTCCCATAGAACAACTGCAAGATTCGCACATATTGTCCCTTTTCGAATATGTATCAAAAGATAAGATTTCAGCGGAAGCCATTCCACGTATTCTAACTCACTTGTCAATCAATCCAAGAAGCAATATTGAGGATGCTTTGAGTGCTACGAATCTTGAAATGATAACGGAAGATGAACTCAAGCAAATCATTCGAAACATTGTTGCGAGTCGAACTGACTTTGTCTGGGAGCGAAAAGAAACCGCTGTGGGGGGTCTCATGGGCCTGGCCATGAAAGAACTCAGAGGAAAAGCCGATGGAAAGACTGTCAGACGTCTTATCATCCAAGAAATCAAAAGAATTCTTGCAGAAAAACGACAGTCTTGAAATGATAAGAATAACTTTAATAGTAGAGCCCAGAGTGCTGCTCGAACAGACCAAAGGATTCAATGAGATTCTTTTGTCTGATACGAGCCGCAGTGGCCTAGCCTGGCAGGGCGCGAGACTCATAATCTGACTGGAGTTCCCGGTCAAAAATACGGGGTCAGTTCTCAGCCCAAGCTTTGTTGAGGCATCTCGAAGTCGTGGGCTCGAAACTCCGTTACGTTACGTGATGGGGCGAACATCCCACCTGCGGCACCACTCCTTACTCCTTTTTTCCTAAGTTCTGTTGTATCTAAAATCAAGATTCTTCTCTTCTAATCTAGAAAGCTGGGAAGCAATACTCAAAGTTGTTACAGCTAGAAGTTTCATTACGGGATTATTAGGAAAAATACAGACAAAGAACCATGACAGCTGAGAAATGGAAGATACTAGGAGGGAGGGTCTTCAAGCTAGTTGATATTTTCGAAGACCCAATCGAAGCAATTGAGCTAGCAAAAGAGATCAAACAAGAAAAACAAGTGTTCCTTCACCGTACTGACAATGGTGTCTGGGCTGTCTATTGGAGAAACAAGGAAGAAATTCCTAGGTGTCCTTCTAAGCTCTATAGCGTAGCACAAGAGAATTCAAGTAGGAGTATAATAGATACATCATCAAACCAAGACATATGACAATAGACTCGAATCTCACAGTACTCAATCTTGACGAAAGACGAATTGCAATCGAGTCATTTGGAAAAATGATCACAGAGGGTTTGACTTCTCACTTCGAGAGTCTATTGAGAAAATATAGTATGTTTGGCACTATTGACATAACAGAATGGACAATTCCCGCAATCCGCACCCTGCTTCTAGTATGCAGAGGTAAGGAACAAACAATTCACCTGAAATACAAGGATCGATATATAGCAACAGCAAATTATCCCAGAGGAAATATCTCCAATCAGTTTGTTGAAATGATAATGGGTGGAAATCACTGAAAAAGGCATCCTCTGATACATGGCAAGATAACAAGTTCTTTATCCAAGATATTCTCCTGCACTGCACAGGTGAGATAGCTTGTCTCTGCCATTCAAAACTATCGATGATGTAGAAATCGCTGGAAAACGGATACTGCTTCGTGTTGATATGAATTGCTCAGTTGACCCCGAAACCAAGATAATACTTGACGATTCAAGAATAGTTGCTCTTCTACCTACCCTTAGAGAGCTATCATCCGCTAAAGTCGTGTTGATGGCTCATCAAGGCCGCCCTGGGAGTGATGACTTCATTTCCCTACAGCAACATACACAGATCTTGAAGAACTATGGGATAAATGCCTCCTTTGTTGATGACATCTTCGGAGATAAGGCCAAGAACGCGATTCGAAATGTGCAAGTCGGAGAGGTACTCGTTCTTCAAAACGTAAGATGTTTCGATGGAGAACTCAAGACAGGCCCTGCAAAAGAGGTTGCTAAGGAATCCATTGTACAAGAGCTTTATCCATTATTCGACCTATTCATTAATGATGCATTCGGAGCAGCACACCGGTCTCAACCTTCTTTGGTTGGATTCACAGCTGTTCTCCCCTCGGTAGCAGGCAGACTTGTCGAAAAGGAGATTCGCACACTCACGGATGCTACAGCCACGGATCGGCATCCTTGGACATTGGTTCTTGGCGGCAGCAAGATAGAAGACAAGATTAAAACACTGGAGAAACTTCTTGCAGTAGGTCGAATAGACAATGCCCTGCTAGGCGGCTTAGTGGGTACGCTGTTTCTCATAACCAAAGGCAAGATTTCTGAGAGCTATTCTGCTTCCATAAAGGGTTTTGACGATATAGCGGCAAGGGCAAAGAAAATCTTAGGATCATATTCTGATATTATTCAACTTCCCATAGATGCTGCAGTTGAAAAAAAGGGTCAAAGAATTGAATGCGATTTCGACAAAATGAATGACGCTCCGTTCTTTGACATTGGCCCAAAGACTGTTGCGAGCTTTGCCGACACAATCACCAAGTCAGCTGTTGTGTTTGCAAATGGTCCGATGGGCTTCTTTGAAAAAGAAGCTTTCGCGATTGGAACGTCAGAAATTCTTGATGCAATTGCTGCGTGTCAAGGAATCACTGTTGTTGGTGGCGGTCATATGGGTGCCATGGCCAAAGCAAAGAAGATAGAAGACAAAATCACTCACATCAGCACCGGGGGCGGAGCAACTATCAACTTTCTCACAGGCAAGAAGCTCGATCTTATCGTTGCTCTTGAAGAAGCAGCAAGACGGATGTGAACGAATGAATGCGATTGCCTATTGAACCTGTCCTAGTTGTTGTTCTATCCTATATTTAATACTGAATGTAATTTCTCTCATGGCAATGTGGTAGGACAAAAGAAGAGCAAAGAGAGATGAGTGGTGTGTTGCTGAGGCAACTCAGCTCTTTTTCATTCTTGTTGGTGAAGACCTTGGACTTGTTCTTGCAA
The DNA here is from genome assembly GCA_016839245.1 of Candidatus Thorarchaeota archaeon. The sequence goes on along the minus strand of JAEOUN010000001.1, from coordinate 35,289 downwards.
TGTACAAGTTCAGACACAAGACCCAGAAGCGGACCTAAAGCCCAATACAAACTGATTAGTGCTTTGGCATCGAATGGATGATAGAGAAATGGAGCCCCAGGCGAGATTTGAACTCGCGATCTCCTGATTTCTTAGTCGGCAGAAGCACTTACGACATACAAGTCAGGCGCAGTGTCGACCTGCAATATTTGTCATCCCAAACACAGGGGCAGAATATCACAGTAGGCCGCTTTGCTACTGGGGCATTATTCACTGCCCATTCTTCAACTCATTATAGAGTTTTCGCAGTATGACAGAACTCATGACAACCAGTTCTATTTACTCAACGAACTACTTGGGATAGGAGAGCTAGTTCAATCTCAATATCATACCAGCTATAGATGTCTGTAATGAAATGTGAACCATACTTACCATATGTAAAGTATCCCTCAATTAAACATCCATTTTCAAGAGATACAATCGCCTGTACCCAGTATTCTATCTCCACACCTCCATAAACATCTACAATTTGAAAATGGCTATCAAATAGCTTTGCATATTGATCATTCCCTAAGCAGATAACATCAATCAGAGGGTCTTGATATAACTCGTCTAAGAATGACCATCCACCAATTGGCAGCAACCCAGTAGAAATGAGAAGATTCAATCATCTCTTACTTTCTATTGAAATCTCGGTACCAATCACAAAACCACAGTCCACCTTGTCGGTACGAACGAATTCTCCAAAGGAACTCCTGTTTATTTCCTCTGGAACTCTTGGCAAATTGAGAATACGAGCTACAATTACTGAGTTGTTTATGGCTGCAATTAACAGTGGACTTTCGTAGTAAATCAGTGTTTCATTGACGGAGTCATACTCATAGATGATATCAACTCTACGGATAATTACCGAATAGGCAAATTTGTCGTTGATAGATACTGCCCATTGAAAGTCAAATCTCTGATTCAGTCTGGGCTGGACAAAAAAGAACACATCTACTGAAGCTACGAGTAGCAACCCAATGACGAATATGCTTCTGACCACTGATGAACGTTTCATCACTTTATCCAATAATACATAAATGTCATTTCTACCTATCTAACCTTAGTACAGTCGATTATCTCTAACTTCCCATTGACCCACCTTTGGGAATTCGCTTGTAATATCGCTTCAAGAAAACTGATGTGTAACATCTTGGAGCATCATTTGTCGTGGTAGATATTATCAATAATAATTGCATAGGCCAAAAGCATCAGTCTGTCAACGTCCGTGTCTTCTATATGTATGGCATAACGGTCCTTGAAATTAAAACTAAGCGCAAACACGTCACGCCACCTATCTGCCTTTTTTATCACAGCATACTTCTTTTTCCTATCAACAGCATCAATTATCTCGAAGTTCCATTTTGTCACTCCACCTTGTGCCTTGTATACATGAACATCATTATGATCATAGAAGTCAACAGAGTCTCTGAGGGCGACTAGCGGTCTCTTAGCTCTACCAATCAGCTCATCATTTGGATTCTTGACGTCATAAATTGGACGGGCGCTAATCAATTTCTTATTGATTGTACAGAGGAGAGTTTCATCTGGGTCATACAACTGAATCTCAGCTCGCATTGAAAGGAGTCTTCTTTTCATGGAGCCAACTTTGTTACAGTGTTGGTCGTAGATTTCTCCACCACCAAACTTCCAAGTTTTTTCGTGCAACACATAAAAACTAATTGTCGGATCGAGCAGACTCATTGAATTCATTTTCTGTTGTCCATTATTCATGCTGTCATTTAAGCTAATGTCAGTTAGACTGACAACTGTTTAGGAATGTAAAATATAGCCAAAAATAGGAAACTTGTCACTTTAATGAACACTGTTTCTTATCTATCACGAACATGTTTATCAGGTCAGATTCCACAACAATTCTTGGCCAGTAGAGCCACATCTTGTGAAGCCTAGTGACACGTACGTGATACAAACCAAAAAAGCCTCACAAGAAAGCTAAAATACAGCACACGTGATGCGAACATTAGCCGACATGCTATAAGGTGATACCAGTTGCAATTCGCCCAACCTGAATATATGGATACATTCTTCCAATACATATTCGGTTTCTTCGACCGTTTATTCTCAACTCCTCTACAGCCCTGGATACCTTGGGGGCCTGGAGACTGGTACTTTACAATTTCGACAATATTCTTTGTCGTAGTTATTCTATTCCTAGTTCGCAAGGTTCGAATGGGTGGAACTGGTTCCATGAGTGCGGGCGTCAGGAGGATAATCGCATCTACTGGTGATGTTTCAACGGGTATGTCTGGTGTGAAGAAAGTCAAGTTCCTTCAGACACCGGGCGATGCAATGGTTTTCCTAAAAATAGAGGAGAACGCCATTCAACAGGCTCTTTCTGCAATAAATTACTACGCAGACCAAGGCGAGATAAATGAGAGTGTCAAACTCAAACTCGAAACTCTCTATCAACAGAGACTTGAATCTGTACGCCGATCAATAGCTGCAGATGAGCAGTTAAAGGAAGCCTTTGAAACTTCTACTGCAGCTGATAGCGCTCGAGAAGCATACCTCCGAAAGCTTGCAGCAATGACAGGAACTACAGTTGAGGACGAAAGTGAAGTTGGTCCTCCTAGCGTAGGGCCACCTAGCGTAACAGAAACTATCCCGGCGACACGTCCTGCAGTTGAAGATGCCCCAGCGGGTGGTCCTCCGGGTGGGGCTATTCCTTCAGCCGGTCCTCCGGGCGGCGAAGCGCCTACAGGTGGTCCCCCAGGTGGCGGCGCTCCAATAGGTGGTCCTCCAGCGGGTGGTCCTCCAAGCGGCGGTGCTCCAATAGGTGGTCCTCCGGGCGGCGAAGCGCCTACAGGTGGTCCCCCAGGTGGCGGCGCTCCAATAGGTGGTCCTCCGGGCGGCGAAGCGCCTACAGGTGGTGTTCTTGAGGGGGTTCCAACAGCAGTAGGCGGAAAGAGCACACTGCAATCAGAGATGCTCAGAGAGATGGAACGGCTCAAAGAGCTCATGGGTGGATAGGTAGTACCTCAGATGCATCTAGACAACTTGGAAGCCTTTTTTTGGAGGCATAATGACCATACCACATCATATGGGGTTTCCTGATGTCAACAGTCAAGCTAAACGCCGCAAAAAGCGCTGCAAAATTGGTCCCCACAACAGGTGCTCTTGGTCTGGGGAGCGGATCCACTGTCACATTCTTTGCTAAAGAGCTAGGAAAAATAGTTTCAACAAGAAACGCGGACATTCGAGTCGTACCCAGCTCCTATCAAGCATACCAGCTTGCTATCGAACATAGGATACCGCTGACTAATCTTGACATAGATCCAATTCTTGAGCTGACAGTAGATGGCGCCGACGAAGTGGACAAGGACCTGAACCTTACAAAGGGTGGCGGTGGAGCACTACTTCAAGAGAAGGTTGTCGCATCTGCTTCGAAAAAGGTAGTAATCATTGTGGATGAGTCAAAGCTGGTTGATAGGCTTGCGACTCGTTTTGAAATACCAGTAGAGGTACTTCCTTTCTCTCTCGGAGTAGTAAAACGAAAAATAGCTGAAATGGGGATATTGCCCAAAATACGAGAGGCTCAAAAGAAGATGGGCCCCGTTGTCACAGATAATGGAAACTTCATCCTAGACCTTAAGTTTCCAGAACCTATCACTAATCCTGCAAAGGTTGCTATTGACTTAAAGATGATACCAGGCGTTGTTGAAACCGGTCTATTCATAGGAATGACCGATGAGGTACACGTAGGAACTGAGAAAGGTTCTTACATACTCAAGAAGTAACTTTGTCGTTCTCGAACATATTCCGGAGTTTCGGATATCGTTTCGGTTTTGATAGTACATCAGTAGAGTTGACAAATTGATCCACCCCCCCGAGAAACTTTGGAAGTGACAGGACTTTTTCATCTTGAATTGTTTCATAGATTGCATCCGCAAACTTGTCTGCTTGAATAATTAAGAAGGGTCGATTGTGAAAATTGGACACCTTGGTTTCCATAGGCTTTGTGATACCAAGGTCATTGTGCATCCCAACAACCACTTCGTATGCTTCTGTCAGTCGTTTCTCTCGTTCTCTCCATGAAGTTGCTTCAAACACACGTTCAAGGATTGGTGTCAAAACACCTGCAATCCTAAGCTGCGAAAAAGCTGTTCCAAACCATTTGATATATGGTGCATACTGCTTCTCCATCAAGAAACAAAGCTTCATGATGTCGTATACCAGTCTAGAACCAACAACACGAGAGCCTAACTCATCTCCTACCTGCCCGCACCGTCCCATGAAGGCTTCTTCTTGAGCAATCAGCCGCCATTGAGTTGACAAGAGATACAGCCACACGTCATTAGGATAGTATGACAGTTTCCCAAGAATAGATTGCAATTTTTCGAGTCCATCATGGAAAATTCGGCCACTTACAATGCTTTGTAATCGTTGTTCAGGAAGCACAACCCAATCTATTGGATTCATCTTCTCAAGTGGATTTACAGTAAGATATCTCTCAAAGAAATCCCTGATTGTAACTATCTCGGCTCTATGATTGAGCGGTCTATCATCAGAGAGCTGCATAACAATAGTACCATCATCATGGTAGCCAAAGTTTATCGGGAAACCACGAATCTCAGTGGGTAAGTTGTGACCGAGAAAACTGTCTAGAGATTCGTGGTATTTATCATAGTTCTTCTCCCCAAGAAAAATCAATACCTTTGGTCCCCAATCGTGATCCATAGACTGCTCTGTGTCAAAACCTAGTACATCCGACCCAGAACCCAAATGACCTGCTGAGTATACAAGATTCGGAAACTCTGACTCTAGGAGCGGTTTAACAGCTTCCTCGTAGAAAACATGGCTAAGGTCTAGTCCTTTCATAAACCGGTCAGCTGAAGGATATTCTGGACTCATACTTGATTCCCCACAGAAGGAGAGTGGCGGGCCCGCCCGGATTCGAACCGGGGATTACTAACTTAGGAGGCTAGTGCCCTATCCAGGCTAGGCCACGGGCCCTTGAAATTAACCAAGCTATTATTTTGTTGTTAAAGCTTTTGTCATTCTGCAATCTTTGCAGTAATCCTTGCACCTTCTTCGAGAGCATCTACAAGAGAGCTTCCTTGACGTGTCTTTATCCGAATAGAACTCTCTCCGTTTCGGCCAATCACAGTAGTGAGAAGATACATATCATCTGCAAATATTTCTACTCGTTGCTTTGCATACTTCCGACCTGCATATAGTGTGACTTTCTTCTTACTGTAACTGACCGACACTGGAACTGATTCCCCAGGTTTACCACGTCTTTCTTGTTCTCTTCTGAATGAAACGGCACCAGTTCCCCGGACCGGAACTACAACTTTTTCGCCGCCAAATGAGAACATCTCGAACTCCAATGCACCTCTCTCAAAATCTCTTACTTCCACTACTGGTCGTGCCAAGTCTCGCTGCGTACCACCAAAACCTGTTGGCAGTCTCACCTTTAGTGAGAGTGAAGAAACCTTTGCCACTCTTCCATCTTCAATATGAACCACTGTGTCAACAGTGCTAGGAATTTGCCCAAGCTCAACTCGTCCTCCAAGGATGAGTCTTTGAAGCGCATCAATTGCTGAGCCCGCATGTACGACTCCTACCATGCCTACCCCTGCTGATCTAAGGTCTGAATAGGCTTGGAAGTCTGCATTTTTTCTCAGCTCATCATAAACAACATAGTCCGGACGAACAAGAAGTAAAACATCCGCAGCTTTTTCCATACTATTATCAAGAGGTGCATACTGCACAATACTTTCCTCGACTTGAAGGTCACGAGGCTGTTCCAAGGTCTTCACTACATTGCCTTTCCTACTATAAAACTCGGCAAGCGCAGCAGCAAAGGTACTCTTACCAGAGCCAGGCGAACCTGAGATTAGTATTCCTTCTGCTCTACTCTCAAGTCTATTCATCAGTTTCTCGCCAAGCCCGTAGTCCTCAAGATTTAGCTTGACAATTGGCCGAATAGCTGAAATCTCCATCTTGTCCGCAAAGGGGCGCATTGCAATTGCAATTCTTAGGTTCCGAAGCTGAACCACAGAAGCGCCATCCTCCTCAATCTCAATGAAAGACTCTGAGTCATATCGTGCCGTTTCAAGAATTGCTTCAGCAATTGCATTAAGTTCCTCATAGGTGAGAATTCTATCTGATAAATCAACAAGTTCCCAGTTGCCAGGTTGTCCTCTCTTTGCCCTTGGTGGATTTTTCTCAATCAGATGAACACTCATCGTATGTTCGTCGAAGAAGGCCTCTAGTTTGGAAATATACTCGCTGTACCCCTCATATATTCCATCATCATTTTTCCGCATTTGTTTCAACTCCAATCTTGGGCAATGTAGCTTGTGATACCTTGTAGTAATTGACCTCGCCATTCTGGTCGACAAGGGCAAAAACCAATTTCTTTCTTGACGCCAAGGCTGTTTCAGTAATCAAGTCCAAATCGGTAAGGGATATTGCTTCATCTTCTTTTAGAACATATATCAACTGGTTGGCACTGGCAGCTCCGGGGCGTTCCCCACGTGCATATACGCGGAATCCAATCACATCCCCGAATCCTTGTCGGACGGCATACCCACGACTTCTCAGGTCTCTGAAAACCAAGTAGTTCACCCAAAGTCTTGGATTCAAATCTTGAAGTTGATTCACAATATCCTTTGCAGTCACTGATTCTCCTGATTTTGATGTCACAACAACTCGTTTTCTTTCGATAAGATGAAGAAGTTCTACGGGTTCCAGTTCCAATCTGCCATCTTTAAGACGAGTACCATAGAAGCCCTGTTGCGAAATCCTATCAGCATCATCGCTAATCACATACCCTTTCCCATTTTCGAAGACCGTAGTTGCAGGCTCTTCTTCTAGTTCAATTTCCTCTATGAAATCGTCTTCAGAATCTTCCAAATCGACCGGCTCAAAACCAGTGCCATTTTTGTCCGACAACTTCTTTCTCCTGCTTCATGTAGTCAATTCGCTATTGTGAAAAATCCTTCGACAGAACCAATGGCAAGAACTATACGCGACATAGGAGTTGCAGACCTGTGAACGAACAAAGACTCAAAGAAGAACTAAGGCTTTTCATCTCAGGCGCAAAGAGAATAGCCATTCTTGGGATTGGGAATGACTTGCGAACAGATGATGGCCTTGGGCCATACGTAATCAATTCGCTCAAAACAAATCACCAAGATATTCTGATAGAGAATGTAGGTTCGGTACCTGAGGGTTTTGCGCGACCCTTAGCCGAATTTGGTGCTGAAAGGATAATAATGATTGATGCTGCTGATATGCGAAAACCACCTGGCCATGTCGAGCTGGTGACAAAGAATCGAATTGGCGGAATTGCACTAAGCACACATAGCATGCCTCTTTCTATGCTCATGTACTATCTTGAACAACAGACCAAAGGTGTTACAATCCTTTTGGGAGTCCAACCAGCGAGTATTTTGTTCGGAGAAGGCCTGACCCCCGAGATTCAAAAGGTAGCTAAGAAGATTATTAGCACCCTAGACTCTTTGCTTGTTGACCACTTGGGAGGAAAATAGAATGTTCAGGACCATTGAATGGCTCGATGATAACACTGTACGATTCGTGGATCAGACAAAACTTCCTCTTGTGACGGAACACATCACAACATCTAGTTACGAACGGATTGCTGAAGCAATTAGAATCATGGAGGTTCGTGGAGCCCCTGCAATTGGTGCAGCTGCAGGCATGGGAATGGCGCTAGCTGCACTTGAGAATGAGGCACATGCAAAGAACCAGCTAGTCGAGTTTCTTGAACAGGCTGCAATCACATTGAATACTAGACCTACTGCTGTAAACCTCACATGGGCAACAAAACGTATGCTTGATGTTGCAAAGGAAACCGAAGGCAATGCAGATCAGGTTACTCAAAGGCTGATTGAAGAGGCAAAAGAGATTGCTGAAGAAGATGTGCGAATGTGCAGAGCAATTGGAGAAAATGCTCTTTCTTTGATAAAGCCCGGTTTCGCAATTCAGACAATATGTAATGCAGGTTCTTTGGCTACTGTTCACCTAGGCACAGTAGGAGCCGTGATTCGTATAGCTCATCAGGAATATGGTGGAAGTATCAAGGTCTATGCCGCTGAAACTAGACCTCGCCAGCAGGGCGCTCGGCTAACGGTCTTTGAGTTCATGGCCGATAATATAGATACTACGCTAATCACAGATGGAATGATAGGAACGGTGTTCAAAGAGGGACGTGTTGACTGCTGTGTGGTCGGCTCTGACAGAATCTTCCGAACTGGACACATAACCAACAAGATTGGAACCTATACGATGGCAATAGCTGCAAGATATCACAACATTCCATTCTATGCTGCAGCTCCTATATCAACAATTGATTGGGAAACTAATCCTAAAGATGTAGTGATTGAGGAACGAAATCCAGATGAGATTCGAATGATTAATGGCGAGTATATCACAGTCCCTGATGCAAAGGTCTACAACCCCGCTTTTGACACAACTCCACCAGAGCTCATCACAGCAATAATCACTGATCGAGGTATTGTTGAACACCCAAATGAAGAAAAAATGCTGAAGCTGAAAGACCAATAAAAGTTGTTGAGTTGATTCTGTGAGTACAATTCGGCTTGAATTTGTAACAACTCAGGGCAAATCTGGCAGTTTCGAAATCGATTCAGAGGAAACTGTGGCTGATTTCAAAGAAAACGACATCAGGACAATCGATCTAGCTCCTTTGAACACGTGTTCCAAACTCGAAAGTCTCTCCTTGGCACGTAACAGTATCTCAACTCTAAGTTTCAATCCACTTGCAGGACTCACTTCTCTGAAATGGCTAGATCTTAGTCACAATCAACTTGAAAGCATAGATTTGGCCCAGTTAGAACCCTACATGGCCTTGGAACGGTTATCGCTCTCATACAATCCTCTAAAACGGGTAGATTTGTCACCGATAAGTCACTGCACACAGCTTCAAACGTTAAGACTAACTAGCACACAGCTTCAAACTCTTGATCTGAATCCACTAAGGAGCTGTTCCTATCTTGAACAGCTATCTATAGCCTTCAATGAATTGGAAGAAATAGACCTAAGACCCCTAGCAGACTCTAATCGACTCCAGATTCTATCTATGAATCGAAATCTGTTGAAAGAAGTTGACCTCTTCCCTCTTGGAAAATGTTCTGCCCTGAGGACGCTCAATCTTGGTGACAACCAGCTTACGCACATAGAGCTGGAACCACTCCGTACCTGTACGAATCTCCTTTCTCTTATCCTGAACAAAAACAAATTAAAATCCATCAATCTGGAACCAATTGGCTCACATAGAAGTCTAAAGGGACTCGACTTGAGCATGAATCAGCTAAAAACGATCAATCTTGTACATCTGCAATATTGCAGCGAGATGCAAGAAATCAAGCTTTATGACAATCCTCTTGAACACATTATCAAACCAGATTCTCAACGCTCTAGGTCACTTTTAGAAGATCTCTCAAGATCCAAATAGCATCATCATGGAAGGCCTTAAGAACAGATTAACATCCGAATTCTTGGGGCGCGTAGTCTAGCATGGATAAGGCGCCAGCCTTCGAAGTTGGAGGCCCCAGGTTCGAATCCTGGCGCGCCCGCCATATCTGTTTCTTCTATTCCAAACAATCAAATGGACCGGAATCTAGTATCTAGTGATGTGACCATGCGAAGAATACACATTGCTTGAGAATATGCTTGTTCTTATCATTCCGTATATATTTTCATGTTAGTCGTCTATTTCTTGGTAAAACCATTTCTCAAACGAAAAATAACAGAGAAGATCGCTAATTCTGATTCCACTAGCAAAGAAGAAAACGACGAATAATGGTAAACCGCTTCTCATTTTGGTATCAAACAAGGCATTCTGAAATCAAATTGATGAATCCAGTACCTTCTCCCTATTTTGGATATCAATCAGCACAAATCAAACACAATCCAAGTAGGAATACGAATTCCAGTGGAATAGAGATGTATAGAAATCCAACAGAAGCAATTACCCATATTAGTTCTCCAAATGCATCTTCAGGGTAAAAAACATTGACTGTGTAATCAAATAGCCAACCGGTAGCGATGACCCAAGATACGAAGCCGATAACCATTAACAAAAGTCTAACATGATACTGCTTCACAAAATTGCACGCAGTTCCATATCATAGTCCTAGTTGACTTTAGACTTTTCATTTTCACAATCTCATTTCTTTCCTAGTTTCTTACTCCATACTTCTATGAAATACTTGAGTGACCTGTCATAGGTTTTCTCCGCATCTTCTGGAAATAGACAACCGGGCAATTCCTTATGCTTCCAATGATAGTGAATACAGTCACAACAATAGCCTTGTCTGGAACATCCTGGATATGTACAGCCACATCGGTCCTTATTTCTTTGAACATTACAAATTCGGCCTGTCATCGCAATCTCAAGATGTGTTTCAAGTATTACGATAAAACCTGTTTGGTCTGGTCGATAGCCTAATAGACCCCGAAGGGCAATCAGCAAACATCATGAATCTCCTAAATGGATTCAGTATTGACCTAACTGGTATTGATAGTAAGAAGCTAAAGGATTCTCGTTTTGCCACATTTCAATCATTAATGAGAAACGCCTGCGGCCTGGACGTCGAAATAGAATCCATTGTTCGGTTGAGGAGCAAGAAAAACCTCGTACTTCACATCATCTATACTTCTGCAACAAAACCCGAAACATCCAGTTTAATAGCAAAGCTATTCGTTGCAGATACTTTTCAGAACGAGCTTGATCGCCTATCCTCAAGCATAGAGAACCGTCTCACAGTACCGAAAGTAATCGCAGCTCAAGGCGGAGTAATCCTAATGGAATTCATCCAAGGAGAACCCCTGGTCGATAGAATAAACCGGACCTTTGAACCTACAATCGTAGAAACACTAGCCGAATGGTATTATAATTATCATCAAATACATAATCACATCAAGGGTGACCCTCGTCTCAGGAATTTCATATGGAATGATGGAATGATTTTTGGTCTTGACTTTGAGGAGTCAAGAGAAGAGCACTGGATACTTGACATCGCAGGGGTTGCAGCAAGCATACTTGATACGGATCCAATATTTGATGCCAAGAAACGTGCTTTAGCCTGGATTCTCTTGGACCATTATCTCGGTCTTAGACACATGGAACGGACGTCCAAGGTAGAAAAACTGTTTCTTGAAACAATGGTCGATACGCTTGCCCAGACTGCTGAATGGAGAAACGACGATAGAATAATGCAAGTCTCGAATCAAATCAGGCAAGAGGGTCTTGATGTCTGATTGGAGCAGAAAACAAAGCCTTCATATTTACGAATGGAACGCATCAACACAACGCAAATTCGGAGAGCATTCATAGAACATGCAGCAAAGACGGATAGCTATCGGAGTGGCAGTTCTCCTAGTTACTGGATTTGCTGTTCTTGGCATCTCTTACTTCTATCTGGGTTCGGAGAGAGATTCCATTCTAAACTTCTATGTCTTTGGTGATTCTCAAGGTTATCAGGATGGAATTCATCAAATTGCAGCCATTTCTGCAATCTATAATCCCGATTTTGTCTTCCACTGCGGAGATCTCACCCCCTTTGGCCAAGAAAGCCAATATAATGCAGTTATTGACGCACTTGCAGAATTCACCATACCAGTATACACTACTCCAGGGAATCACGATGTCCGACTGGACGGCGGTACAAGATACCTTGAACACTTCGGACCAGCACTATATTCCTTTGACCTTGGATCAGCTCACTTTGCAGTATTCAACAGCACAACAGGAGATATTCCCGAAGCTGACATTTCTTGGCTTTTGTCAGATTTGGAAGCCTCAGATGCAGAGTTCAAGTTTGTATTTTCCCACATTCCACCCTTTGACCCTCGACCAGAGCAAGATCATACGTTTTCCAACTTAACGACAGCATCAAGGTTGATGACCATATTTCAGGAAACGAATGTGACCACAGTCTTTTCAGGACATGTTCATATCTTTAACGAGAGCGTTGTTCAAGGTGTCCGTTATGTAATAACAGGCGGGGCAGGTGCAAGCCTCTATGCGAGCCCAGAAAATGGCGGCTATTACCACTTCGTAAATGTGACCTTGACAGAGTCCGAATTGCTTATCGAACCTGTGCTGTTAGATGCTCCTTCTCTCCAGCGCAATATGGTTGAAATCAGAAACCAAGACGAGAGCTTAACGCTCACGTTAGATGATCTATTAGTGCTTTCAGACTTGGAAGGCTTCTCATCCTTCCAAAATCAATTCGACAATTGGCGAGGGCAAGGAACATACCGTGGAGTTCTGATTGCAGACCTTCTCAAGTTCGTGGGTGGAATGCAGGAAACTGATATACTACGAGTCACCGCAAATGATGGATATCAATACGAATTCTGCTATTCTAATGTCTATCCAAACAGCTCATGGCATGACATTCAGGGTGATATGATACTTGCATATTCCTTCAACGAGACACTTGTTCCCGATTGGACTGACGGAATGCGATTGGTAATGCTTGTCCCAGACGGAGGCTATAGCAATGAAGACCTGCGGCTCACATCTGCCCCTGGAATGGGCTATTACATCTATGAATCTGCAGGCGCAAGCTGGGTTCGTTATGTTTCAAATATCGAGGTGATTCAGCAGTGAATGCATCAAATAACACTGCAATCACAACCCGCGATATTGTCACAATCGCAATGCTGAGTTCTTTGGGCGGCGCACTTAGCACATTCGTAGGCTACCTTGGCAATCTCATCAACTTGTCCTTGGGAATCCCCTTTGGAGCCGGTCAATTCATGGCTGGTCTTCACGTGTTTTGGATTGTACTTATGAGAGTCCTAGTTCCGAAGACCGGTGTTGGATTAGCAGGTGGTGCACTGAAGGGTCTTGTGGAGCTATTTACTGGGAGCACTCACGGAATTGTCATAGTACTGGTTTCACTTATTCAAGGACTAATCATTGATGTGGGGGCTTCAAGTTTTAGGGAGTTGAATGGAGTCTCAGTTTCATCTCAAATCGTATGGTGGGTGACTGCAGGGTTCTCTTCTGCCTCAAATGTCCTAGTATTTCAAGCCCTTTACTTCACCGGCGCTCCAATAGTGTACATAGCCGTCATGACAATCTTGGCTTTTTGCTCAGGAGTAATATTTGCAGGCTACTTTGCTTGGGAAACATTGGAATTTCTGAACGAAATCGAAATAATTCCAGCTAATATCAGTAGCAGAGAACCTTCTGCAACGCCTAGAAGAAAGTTGATAGTGCGAAACTTTCCAGCGGTAGCATTTCTTACATTTATCATTGTAGGCTCTGTCTACTTCACAGTATTCGTTGCAGTAATGCAGACTGACCCATATTCTTGCGAAGTCACTGGACTTGTTGAGAACCCCTATACCTATCATCAATCAAACTTTGTGGGACAGGAAGTGACAATAGAAGCAGAACTCATTGGCGCATATACCCATCTCGACCCAGCTAATTACACAGGAATCCTTCTAGGTACAATCCTGAATTATGCCAATCCAAATTCAGGAGCCACAACGCTCAGGGTGAGTGCCCGGGATGGCTACACCGTCTTGTTTGACTTTGACTCAGTGGTGTGTGATAATAGAATGCTTCTGACCGAGAGCGAAGATGGGCTCTGGCTAATTGCAGGTGACTATGATGGAGCATTATGGGTGAGATGGGTTACCGTTCTAGAAGTATTCTAGGTGTGATAGATGTTAGAAGCTCGTGACTTAGTATTCTCATACGAAGGTACTCAGCCTATCCTTGAAAAAGTCACCATGCAGCTTCATCCTAGAGAAATTGTGCTCCTAACTGGCCCCACTGGGTCTGGCAAATCAACACTAGCCAAATGTTTGTCAGGTTTCATACCCCGTATGATTAAAGGGGATTATTCTGGGTCTGTTTTCATCGAGAACAAAGATGTTTCAGATCTTCTGCTATCCGAATACGCAGAGAAGGTTGCATTGGTACAACAGGATCCCGATGGGCAAATCTGTACTCTAAATGTAGGTGATGAAGTAGCATTTGGTCCCGAGAACTACTGCAAAGATACCAAAGAGATAGAGCGACTTGTAGAATCTTCTTTGTCATCAGTCAGTTCTTGGCATTTACGAAACCGTTCCACGCATAAGCTATCCGGTGGCGAAAAGCAGAGAATTATCATTGCTGCCATGCTCGCATCTGAGCCAGACTATTTGATTCTTGATGAATCTTCGTCAAGTCTGGATCCCAAAGGCACTCTTGAGCTTAGAGATGTTCTTGTTGCTATGAAAGAGAACAACTTGGGAATTCTTTGCATAGAACACCAACTGTCTGCATTCTTGCCAATAGCTGACCGGATTTTGCAGATTTCTGAAGGAAAAGTAATTGAAACTCCCCAAAACAAGACATTTTCTGCAGATATTCCACAGAAATCTTCGGGTATGATCAGGATCGAAAACCCAGAGGAAGTTATTCGAATAGAGAACACAACCTTCTCCTATGGAAAACAAATAGCTGTGAATCAGGTTTCACTGATCCTTAATCGAGGAGATTTCGTCGCTCTTATGGGCGATAACGGATCCGGAAAGACTACTCTATTATCCATGATAGCTGGTCTGCTTGAGCCAAGCATCGGAAAAGTTTTTCTGAACAGAAAATCCATATCATCATTTGCAAAAAGAGAGATCGCAAAGAGGATCGGAGTTGTTTTTCAGAATCCTAATCACCAAATTTTCGAGAGAACTGTATGGAAGGAACAAGTCCTTGGTTTGGAAGTTCTTGAATATGATATGGAAGAAAATCTGGATAATGCCAAGAACGTTCTCGATGCAATGGGACTTTCTCCTTATAGTGAAAGAAATCCTTTCTCACTGAGTCATGGTCAGAAACGACGCTTGAATGTTTCTTCTGTAACTCTCCATGAACCAGAAGTATACCTCTTCGATGAACCTTTCATTGGGCAAGATGCTGATGGGAGGAGAATTATCGCAGAAAAGATGACCCGCCGGGTTGAAACAGGGGGCATCTGTGTAGTTGTGACTCATGATCCCACCTTTGCAAGAGAATTCTGTAATCGGATCCTGTTCATGGAAAACGGTTCAATACTGCTCGATGGGAGCCCACAAGCGGTTCAAGATCGTTTACAGGAAATTGGAAAGCCAGAATATACAGCTCAAGGGGGACAATCAGAGTGAGTACACGCTTTGGTTTTGTCCGCAGAGAAGGTACAATCCACAACCTCAACCCTGCAATGAAGCTTCTTTCTCTAACCTTTCTGATGATTAGTATCCTAGTCTATCCAAGCTGGGTTCTAAGTGGACTGCTACTTCTTGTCAATCTTGTGTCATTTAGAGCTGCTAGGGTTCCAATACGGATCTCATCAAACCGAGTACGGTTTCTTGTTATTTTTTCATTGGTTTTACTCCTGTTTCAAATCTTTTTGACTCCTAATGGTACAATTTTGACATATATTGTGCCTAAAATTGGTAACATTGGCCCGTTTATTCCAATAACAAGCTTTGGACTGGAGCGAGGACTATCCATCTCACTCAGATTTCTTCTAATCGTATTCTCAAGTATGCTCTTTATCTCTGTAACAAATCCAACGCTACTTGCCCATGCACTCACCAAGTTCAGAATCCCGTACAGGTATAGCTTTGCTCTAGTTATTGCGCTAAGATTTCTTCCTCTCTTTGATATGGAAACAAACTTGGTGAGAATGTCTCAGAAATCACGAGGACTTTCTTCAGAAATTGGAGGGCTCAAGAAGATTATAAGAACAATCAGATACACTTTCTATCCACTGCTTGTTTCGGCACTATCACGAGTCGAAACTCTCTCGCTATCTATGGATGGGCGGGGATTTGGTTATAGACCAGAACGATCTTACTTGCAGGAGTCTACATGGTCAAAAACCGATTATCTGGTAATGGCCCTTTCAGTAGGTCTGTTATTCTTCTGCTTTCTCCTAGCACTAGGAATGCTTCCCGAATTGTCTGCAATTCTATGAATGATTCTATCTGTCCTGTTTCACGAGCAAATCTATCGATTCGAGTGCTTCCTCAACGCCGATGTATTCACCATTTTCTATTACTTTCGGATAATATTGAGAGTAAAGCTCGAAACACTTTCCCAATGCTATAACATACCTATCAAGGTCGCTCAAGGTCGCTCCGTTTTCCTGTAAATGCCTAACTAGGTCCTGAGTTGCATCCTTAATGTTACCCTTGACTACTGACCAATTCATTGCCGATCGACGCTTTCTTCTCTTCTTGCAGACAATAACCATATCATAGGCGATATTCTTCAAGTCGTGAAGATGCGTTGATGCTCTCATCTCACTTCTGACCGGATATATTGTTGTCACGAAAAGTCCTGAATCCAGAATTGCTTGAAGAACGGCAGACCAAGCCTCTTTCTTCTTGTGGTGAAAAGTGAATACAAACACACCATCATCCTTGAGAATTCTATTGCTTTCCGAAAAGACCCGTGTGAGACCGGCTAGGAAGTCCTCTTTCCCCTTTTTCTGACTACGATTCTCGATGACCTCTTCTTCCCAAGGAACTAGTTTTCCCTTGAACCAAGCATATCTATCCTTCAATGCCAATCGAAGCCAAACATAGAAGAAATTTGATAGCTCCGAGTACATAACATTTCCATAGTAAGGGGGGTCTGTGACTACTGCATCTGCTGTTTTATCTGGTACTTTCATTTGTTCGGATGACCCACAAAGAAGCAAGACTTTCCTTTTGCTGTCAAGCTCAGCATACCTACCAGCCATGGAGGCAACTAATCGTCTTCCAGAGGGCATCTTGACCATTGATTCGTTTTGAAAGATTCTCTCAAAGGGTGACCTGCAGTACTCCTTTCCTTCAATCACTAAGTTGACAAAGGCCGTAAATGCGCCTCTACCTCGCGGCGTGTCATAGCAGTTTGCTTCCACCGGTGACATTGAGGGAGAATATGAGTGAGTTCGAAAGATATCCGTGATGAAACCTCTTGTCGCATTATATTTGGCGAACTTGTTGTTGTACTTCAGTGAGTTTGAGAAGGCAAGAATAAGAAACTCCTTGACATGCCAATCCTTGAGCGTAAGAATCCATCTATAGATCTTTCCCAAGTTTAGCAGCTGTCTTTCATTGAACATCTCCCTGAACTTTGTATAGCCATGATTCAGGGCCCGTTTGGTTTCTACACCATTGGGAATGGACGTATCTGGAATGGGGAGTTTGACATCTATCTCTCTGAACTCCTTCTTAGCAAGCTCCAATAGTTTAAGGTCTCTTTTGTCCGGGGCTTTGTAGCCTCTTCCATTCTTCAGATTTGGATTCTTCTTCTTTTCACATTTCTTACAATGGAACTCGATGGCATACATCTTCTCTCTTGGTATGCCATTTTGTCTGATCCAATCAACAATCTTCTTCGATTTGCATTCTCTGGTATGACAGTAGTAGTCCCGACCAGAAGTGTAGCTTGTTTCTGCAGGGATGAACACATGATTACATTTGGGGCACTTCGTTTCGTTTCTTCTGCTAACAGCTTCAAAGATGTTCCAACAATGCTGACAAACGACAATATCTGAATCATTTACTAACGACTTTGCAAGGAAGAAATTGCGCATTAACGGAATCTCTTTCGCGCAATCTGGACAGGAGAGCTCTTTGCAGTAAAAATAATAAATCCCGTCCGCAAAGTCGCCGCACTCAGGACATTTTGTCCTGTAGTACTTTCTCAATTCCAGTCCAAGTTCGTTGTCGATCTGAACTAAGGCATCTCTGAGTAAATCAGGATCAATGTCTTCGATTTGTTTCTTTGTAATAAACCATGAAACAGGGTTCAAATCCCCGGCGACTACCGTGCAGCCAAGCTTCAGGGCCTCAACTACCGTGGTCCCACCGCCCATCATTGGGTCGAGAACGATCTTGTCTGAGAGATCAATCCCCTTTGGATACCGCTTCCAGAGGTCCTGAATACTTTCGGTTTCAGCTAGTGAGTAGAGAAGAATGGTACGGAATATGGACCCAAGTCTCCGAGCCCACCATTTATGCATGACGTAAACTGGTCTATAATGCCGTCTTCCAAATCCTGTCGATTCTCTCTCTGCAATCCTGTTTAATTCTACTATTGGAAATCCAAGCTCAATTGGCCGCTTTGGCAGGACAGAGCCTCCTCTTTTAAGTACTCATGATGAGTACTACGAGGCCTTTCAACCTTGCGAGTAGTCTACTTCACCTTTCCAACGGGAGCAAGATAGACGGTCATCTCTTCCTCCCCGTCAACGCCTATCAGTTCATCCATAAGCTTCTGATTATAGGCAGCTATGGCACAGGTTCCAGCTTCTATTGCCTCACAGGCAAGATAGAGATTTTGGCAAATATGACCTGCTTGAATGAGAATGTCCTTGTAACTCATGATGCTGTAACGCCATTCGGTCTTGTACGGTATAGCAGCCCATACAAAGATTACAGGGGCCTTTCCAATGAATGCTTGATACCAAGCATACTCCTCCAGTTCGGCTTCATCGGGAATCTCCTTTGGTACGTGAAGCAATTTATGCTCGATTGGAAGATAGCGATACAATCCTCTCCCCAGGCTCTCAACACGATTCACGATCAGGTAGGTTTCGAAGGGTTGACGGCTGCCTCCAGATGGCACAGCACGTTTTGTCCACACCTTATTCGGGTCAATCTCACGAACGCCCTGTGTCGTCCAGAGCAGAAAGGATAATTCCTCCAAGGAAAGCGCGTCATCAGTGAATGTTCGTCGGCTTTCGCGACTTGCAAGGGCGTCAAACAATGATACCCTGCTCATGTTAAAGTTCTTTGACTCAACTAGATCAATCAAGATGGCACTGGCATCAAAGGGCTTTTCCAACGGCGGAGCATCAAACCCCTTTCTTTGATCAGGAAGCCACCAGCCCTCGGGTGGAATGGCTTCGTAGTCGTGAGCCTTCAGGAGTTCTCTTCTCTGCTTGATTATCTCATCGTACTTCATCTAGCTGCATCTTCCTTGATGAATATCAGGAACATCGGCAGGACAACTATCAGATAAGCGTCCTTGTTCACACTTTCAAGGCTACTGAGTTATCATTCTACTGCCACTAGAGATGCAACGTAGCTCTATCTAGCAGCATTCGTACTATTTTGCATCTTGTGCATGGTGCTGATGATTGTACAAACTCAACCTTTCTGCCAATTCACTGAGGATACAGCCGCCATCACCATTCTCCAGCAGCTTAGCACTTACCAAACTGACTATCTATATAGTACCCCGACCGAATATATAAAGCATAATTAATTAATCAATTAACTTATTTATTACTGCGGCGATGCAAAGAGGATTACTTGAATATCGTGTTTATCATATTCATCTTAGTTCATCCAGCAAAACCTGAAACTCTAGCAAAAACTCATTTTCATTTACAATATTGTAGTCTGATAAATCTCCCTCTTCAAGCTGGTGATATAAGTATTCCAGAAGAGATTCATGAAATCTTTCTGTTGACAGTTACATCGGATGGAGAAAGGGTGGAATACAGAAGTTACATGCAGTTGAATTCGCTCAACATTGGAGTGATGTAACAGGTCCGCAATGGACTGTAGGGGATGTCAATATCAATACGCATAACTCGAAATGAATTGGAGCTAGGGAGGTCAAGCAGCAATCCTTTTAACATCATGAACTAGCACAAAATGCGGAATCGGAGCGTAGCTCAATCTGGCAGTCTTGTGCACATCAGTGTACTCGGCCATTAGCAATGGACTGTAGAGAGCGGCCATCGTGACAGCTGTTCGCAGCTATCCATCGGTTGCCGGTTCGGCACGATTACCTGCGAATTGTGCGCCGAAAAAATCGCATGTGAATTCCACAAGTGATGGCAATCCGGCCGCTCCGACCATCCTTTCTTATCCCTACCTTAACCGAGAAGCCATCTACTTCTTCTGCCCAATTGTGATGCCACGGCTAACAATCTCCTGTTCGTGGATATGAGAGAGTTGTTCTTCAGTCGCATCTTCAAGCATACGGAAGTAATCAAAGAGAACCTGAAAGACTTCCTTGATTTTGGAGGGTTCTATCCCTAATTCAAGGAGGGTTTTTGTGGTGTTCGGTTGTTGTTTTTCAAACAGCTCTCGTCTTCTTCGTATCCACGCCTTTCGTTCCATGAAGTCGAATCTTGTGTCAGAGAGTGTGAATACCGAGTACCAACCGTGGCATCTGATATTCGCTAAACCGACCTTTTCGAAGAAATCCGGGTAGGAATAGTAAAAGGGGTTCTCCTGTTTGAGGTTGTCAAAGGCTTCTGTTCTTCTTAGAGACATGATGACATTGTATTGACAGAGTGTGTCAAATGCTTCTTCCACAGACTTATCGGGTACGAAATGTCGAGAATCAAGAGCGGGCTCGATGCAGACGACATATCTCCCCTTTCGAACTGCTCGCTTCATTCGTTCAATTGCAATCAATGGCCTTGGGAGATTGTGGATAACAATATGTGAAACGGTGATATCAAATTCATCATATAGGCTGAGTTCTTCTAGGGGAACCTAGAAGAACTGAAAGGGTATGTAGACAAATTGACATCTCCCTATCGATAGTTCATTATTTTAGCAATAAGTACTCTTCCTAGAAATGCTGTTGATTTGCATACAAGTTGGGACAAATCCGGTTCTTCTCAAATACCCTTGATTACTTTCGGATGAATTTACAGCATTCCAATTTTTTTCCCCCAAATAGAGTGACTTATCTATTCCAGAATAGAAAGAGAACCTGATAATTCTATGAGAATCACACTGAAAGCATGCCTTCCATTCTCCCTCTATTCCACCGTAAGATCTCATGGCTGGCACCAGATGGCTCCATTCTCATTCAATACTGAACCTCTAGTTCTTGAGTATGTTCTTCAGCTGGAATCTGGTACGATTGCACAGTTAGAAATCAGCGAAACAGCAGATGGAGTTAGAGCTAGGACAGAAGAGAGTATCACCTCCGAAGAGAAGAAGGAACTGAAACAAAAAGTCACATGGATGTTGGGTCTGGATCGAGATTTTTCGTCGTTTTACAGGTTGGCACATGATGAACCTAAACTGGCCCGGATGGAAGCGAAGGCTCAAGGGCGAGTTCTTCGGTCAGCTACATTCTTTGAAGATGTGATCAAGACAATACTCACAACAAACACGCTCTGGGCTGCTACCAAACGAATGAATCAGAATCTAGTTGAACAATTTGGGACTCCAGTTAAGAAAGGCTCATCACAGAAGGCATTTCCTACACCAACACGACTGGCAAGGACCAGTGAAGATGTCTTGCGAAAGGAAACAAGGCTTGGTTATCGGGCACCATATGTGCTGGAACTAGCAGAGTCTATCAAGAAAGATGATATAAACTTGGAATCTTTTAAGAATTCAGACCTCCCTACAGAACAACTTCGCAAGAAGCTTCTTACAATCAAGGGCGTGGGTGATTATGCAGCTGCCAATTTACTGAATATTCTTGGCCGCTATGATTATCTTCCAATCGACTCTTGGGCATTGAAAGTCGTTTCATTTGAATGGTACAACGGGGCTTCTATTGGAAAAAAAGAGGTTGAAACTGCTTTCGAACACTGGGGCGATTGGAGAGGTTTGGCTTTCTGGTTCTGGGACTGGTCATATTATAAGAAAAGTGAAAAGGAGTCTGATGTAGAAATGTAGGTCTGTGGATGGCATGGTTTTCTTTTCTCATTGTGTACGACATCTTTTCTTCGTAGAGGCTAACAAGGATGGATACTTGTATTGACAGATGCATTCCTTCTCATTCAGTCATCATTATCAGGATAGGGGAGCCTGATCTGGCTCAGCATGGCTGAAACATCGTCATTCCAAGTGTCGTCTTCGTTGAGTATTCGTTGGTAGAATCTCCATGAATAACTTCTGTAGGATACGACACGGTAACAAGACAAAGCCAAATCTTGTTCTGCAGCCTTCCCTGGCAATTCTATCATTATTTGGCGAGCAATTGAGGGTGGAACTCGGGCCATTATCAATGACCATCTTCCCCCTCTTGCTACAAAGACTGTAGCTGAAGGTGAATGTTTCAAAAACCCTTGGACAAATGAACAAATCTGACCAGATCGACCCTGTGCAATCAATGCAATTGTCATATGATTTCGAAATACAGGTGTATAAGATATATCAACGACAGTCTTCTTTTTCATTTCCATAATGGCATCAAGTAGCTCTTCTCTTGTAAGGCCAAGTTTCTGCAGGTATTCCAGTTGTTCAAACGATGCCAAATATCCAAGATTTGCTGTTGCATCAAGGCATTTGACCCATTTTCGCTTTGGCTGATATGGTTTTTGTCCTATCCATGTACCAAATTCACTTTCGAGTTTCTTTAGAGTTTGATTTCCAAGCAATGAGTTTTGTATTCGCTTGAAAGAAACTCTCCAGCTATTTTCATGGAAGTCATAGAGATTTGCATTAGTAATGCTTGCAGACCAATCTAATGTTATGACATTGGGTCTAATTTTCTTTACCCGATCCACAGCCAAAGGTGGCATTTCCATTATCTGGATATGGGGTTCTCTGTAACTCTGTGCTGCAATACTTGCTGACCATTTCATATGCTTGTGGGGCCATTGATGTGCTCTTGTAACATCTATCAAACCAACAAGCCCTAAAGCCTGTGGTCTTAAGTGAGTTCTAATTCTTAGACCAGACGCCAATAGAAGAAATCTGTTTTTCCAATTCTCCTGAGATTCACTAGCTTCTTTTCGGGTGATTGGTAAACTAACAACAATCTTCTTTGTTCTGTTAAGCTCAGCTGTACATTCTATTGCTTTTCGGAAAACACTTGGTGTTGTTTCTACTATTCTGAACAATGCAGGTGTCCAAGGATTCCATTCTTCGTCACGTATTGCACTTGATGGCAAAGCCAATTGATGTCGAGAACTTCTCTGGATTATTCTAACATATGATGGAATATCCATGTCACTAAATTTTCGTATTACATATCCTAGCAAGAGTGTGTTAAGAACATCTAATGGATAGATTCTGTTGAAATAGTCCACAGGATCTTCTCGTGGAATATCCCATCTTGACACCAGTGTGAAAAATGCCATTATCTGTTCTCTGACTATGTCTTCATAGGCTTCAGGAATCAGCTGCTGCATTGTATTTCTGGCATCTTTCCCCAAGCGCAGGTTTGGAATATGCACATCATGAATCAGTTTGGTCAGTTGCTCCCAAGTTGGCGATTCACTTACCAAAACACTATTCATCCATTTCTTGGCTTTGATCAAGGATTTCTTAGAAGCAAAGAACGATGAATACTCCTCAAACTCTTCTTCAAACTCAAGTGCTCCAACCTCAAAAGGGAAAATTGGATGCGCTTCAAGGACTCTAAAATCCGATTTACTCAGGATAACAAGCCAAAGTCTGAAATCATCCACGATTCGGTGAACAAAAACAATAACATTCAATCCAGTTCTATCTATCCTGCTAAACCACCCTTTCGTTGATGGAGGGTACAATGGTTCTGGTCTATTTCCATCTACTGAATATTGTTTCTCGGTTTTGAGTATAGGATTCAATTTGATATTCAATAGCTGACTTCTCAGAACTCTTACCGATTTACTCCCTTTGTCGATAAGAACGTCGCATTCGATTCTGAATACTTTCTCAATGTTAGCATCAATCTTCTTTTCCAGTAGAATCTGTGGACCCGTAGTATCATAGGAAAGAAGGGCTCTTTCTGGTCTCCCCTCCACCAATACCTGTACTGGCAGACAGCTGACTTGGTGACCCAAATATCTTCTCTCCATCTGCAGAGAAATGCCTCAATGCAAATTTATCATTTCCTAATAGAAAGAGAATTGAAATCTCTCAGATGAGAAAAAAAAAGAATGAGGCGGACGTAACAGAACTCACAATTATCTTGGTATGAATACACCAAGAGCTTCAGAGTGTCTGATACGTCCTACATAGATTAGAAGGTCCAAGGTTCGGGATGAGGGATCTCTCCCGGATTCAGACCAAAGGTCCAAGGTTCGGGATGAGGGATCTCTCCCGGATTGCTATGACTAAACCTATCTTTGCCAATTGTCATTATTCATCAAGAATCAATGCCCTAATTCCATGCAGAAACACATTCTACAGCTTTTGTTCACAAATCAGTGGTCAAACTTCAAAATATCGCAACATAACATAAGCTGACAAGACGTTTATGAATACGAGTTAATATACTCGCATAAGAACTTAGAGTATTTGAAGACCTCTGCCCTAGTTTAAAAACGTGATATCTCTATTGCAATGGCAAATCAATACAGAGTTATTTCCTCTTTGGTAACTGTTACATATAATAGGTTAGGAACACTCAAAACAAGGTGTTTTACAATAGTTAAGGCACACAGTATACAACTCGAACAAAAGTAGTAGCTTATCCTATTTCTTCTGAGATGGCTAAGTATGTCAACCTTCGAAGCCAATTCCATTGGTTCTTTGGTACTCCTTGTGATTGGAATGTACCAAGCATGCAGATTCGTTGGTCTGGATCAGATTATTAGCTCTAGGATAGAACACAGTCAGAATGAGTTGTAGAATGCTCTTCCGTAGCTAGCATATGCTACTAGCACAGTACCAATCTTAGCAAGATGGAAAGCCAAGTAATATATCAGACACCTCTTGGTTTTGTCTCTGAGTACAGCAAACCTCTACTGCTGTCCATTCATGGCACTTAAAACAGAGATTGCAGCCTTAATGCACTCTCTGACCAAGTTCTCTGGTACAATATCAAGTCTGTATTGCCTGATACTTCTCTCTCCCTGAATCCCTCATCAATGATCATTGCCATAATGGGGGGAGATAAGTGTCTATCCTTCGACTTTCTCAATCACGTTTCTTGGAAGCTGAATGGCAAATGTACACTCCATATCACCCTTGAGTACTGACTTTATCATCTCCACATCAAGCGGCTGGTCAAGTGCCATCTCCCAGGGCTGGACAGTAAACCCGCCACTACAATTGCAAAACGTAGCTGGAATCTCTAATTCATTATTCATGATGGTTTCTCGTGCCCATGCGCAATGACAGGCATAGTATCTCTTCTTCTTCTCATCCTTTTCATCTAGATACTCTTTTGCCATGTAGGGAATCTTTGTATGAATTATCTTGTCGCCATTTCGCATTCCAGTCATAACGTCTGGACGATTCTTTACATACTCGATAACATCATCGGTAATCATCTGGTTGAAGAACAACCTACCCTCATCTCTATGCTTCTCTAAGTTAGCAATGATCTCAGCTCTCTTGTTAGCAAGGTACTCGTCAATATCCTTGGCCTTTAGGAACTTCTCTCGCTCCTCTTTGTACCATTCTTTGGGTATGCCATGAGCAGTATCCACAAGGGCCTTTCTACAATCCTCAGGTGTCAATAGCTTTTCCATCTGGTCTAGTACTGCCTTTGCAACCTTCGGCTTTTCTGTAGATGGCAATCCCAAGGGATTATCAATATCCTTGAAAATCTCATCACTCTTTCCTTTTCCAGCAACTTCCCCTATCCGTTCGCGAAGTACATCCAATACCTCCGCACCATCGAGTAGTTCCAAGACCGCAAGGTAGAGGTCGAAGTTCTGAATGAAATATCCATACCTTGAGAGTGCTAGGTAATTGTCATAGGTATTTGTTTCCTCTTCAATTAGCATTTTTGAAAAGTTCCTAACGTCCATCGAGGTCGCGGACTCAAGAGTTCTCCCAACCTTTTCAACGAATTTTTCAAATCTCTCAATCATTGAGATTGCAGGTACTATCTTCTCCTCGGGAATTGGTTTCTCCCTATCGGTCAGGTATATTCGATAGCCTTCTTTATCCATTCGTCACACCTCAGGTTTGTATTTCGGCGCTTTGTCTTTGTTTCTTAATGAAACACATGCTCGACGCAACCGAGTCAAAACCAGTCTAGCAATAATTGACAGCCAACTCCAATTCGATGTGCCTCTCGAAATGGCGCCAAACCAAGTAATATCAGAGATAAGTAGTAGACTCGGAATACTGCAAATCCTACAATTTCGTAGATAATATCTCTTGAAGAATGCCAGAAAATGTGTTAGATTTTCACTTATTCGATTAAAAATCATGAATTTCTGCACCTTCTTCTTCAAGCGTATCTTCTATCTCTTTCAATATCTCATTCCTATTCTCAGAACTTATCTTGCGCCCTATCAGATTGAATCTAACCTCGTTCTCAATGTCTTCTGAGGATAAGATTTGGGTCTTAACCTCCTCAGAGGGTAAAGATAGTAATGTCAATTCCACAAAGTCTGTTTCATTCTCCACATTGCACAAATGGACGATGACATCTAGCCTTCTTCTACGCCTACCTTCCTCAAGACGAACACCGACAAATCGCAGTTCAGGGATCTCTTCTGGAACTACCTCTTCACCCTCCATTTGAATCCAATCAGACTCTGCTGACTCTAGCTTCTCGATAATGCCCCATTATGGCACTCTGAATCCTGGAATACTCAAATAGAATGTGTACCAATCGCAGGCTCACAAGAGATTCTGCGTCGATGTTAACATCTTATCTCCGGTTGGATTCAATATCCACAAGCTGGCTACACTCTGCTAAGAGCTCTCTATGTTGCAATTGGTCGTTTGAAGAACATCAGAAATACAGCGCACAAGGGTAATTTCAAGGGAAGAAAGTTCAGGGGCATGATACACTCATGGGCCTTTGCTAGGATTACTGAAAGCCTTAGGCATGGGCTTACTCAGCTTGGGTGGAAGGCTGATGGAAAAAACTCTCGTTTTCGAGTTGTGCCTGAAATTTAGACTTCTATCATGTACTGGAAGTGTGGAGCTAAGGGAATACGACCCAAACAGAGCTACTTCAGATGCCTTTCGTGTGGTCGCCAGACAAATGCTGATAGGAATGGAGCCATCAATATCGCCGGACGCCTTATTACGCTTACAAAGTCATTGCACTCTGTGAGAGGACTAGGTAAGTGGGCCGACTCTGTCCAGAGGACAGGGAAGCGTTCACGACTGAAAGCCCGAAAGAAGAAGCCTTCTCAAGGGAAGTCCTTACTCTCAAGAATGGAACAATCATCAAGTTCCAGAGAGTCCGCGGCTGTTCACTTTGTTCAATCGGACCTTACCAGTTTCAGCGATGACACTGAAAAGAGTGATCATGACCCCGCCATGGAAAGAACTGTGGAAAAGCTCTCTGTTGCTGGAAGTGATGCAGCCAGAATTCGACAGGAGAAAGAAGTCAGGTCTTCAGGAGGGATCCCATCCCAATGAAGGTTGACAATGCTCTTGCTAATTCTTGTATTTCAAATGAAATACGAAGAGGTGGTGACACTGGCAGGAGAAGGGCGGAACACAGAGGTTTCTTACAGTTGTGTTCACTCACAAGAAATTGTAAGAAATAGGTTGTAATACAGGTGCTTTAGTACCCTAGTACGAAACAACACCGTGGTGGATTGTTACGATGGAGGCAATAGAAGCCAAGATAAAGCATGGTCTTGAAGATAAGGGAATAAAATGCCAATCAGTGTATAGAATCCCTGATCCTGATGACCCAAGACTACTACTATCATTTCATTCACATGATTCCCAGAAGATTACAACGATGCGAATCCAGCATGTCCTGAACTCTCTTGGAGTTGGTGAGTTCAATGTTCCCAAGGAATTTCAGCGTCTGAGTGCTGCTTTTCTCCATCTAGAAGTATCAATGGGAGCTAAGACAGAGAAGAAAATCGCTCCTCGTGCCACATAGTTCGTTTTGATGAACACAGCAGCCGTCTTTCTTATGTACTATCTCGCATAATACCATCCCATGGATCTCAAACTGAATAAACGAGTCTATTTGGTGACGGCAGCCTCACGCGGTCTTGGCTTTGGAGTTGCTGAAGCACTGGTTCGCGAAGGTGCTAATGTAGTAATCTGTGGTCGTACTGAAGAATCCTTGAAGAAAGCTGCAGCCAAGCTTGGTAAACAGGCCAAGCATTTAATGGCAGATGTTTCAAAGGAGAGAGATATCGATTCACTAGTCGAATTCGTAGATGAGAACTTCAAGAAACTGGACGGTCTCTTTGTCAATGCAGGCGGTCCTCCTCCAGGAAAGTTCTCTGACATCTCTGACTCCGACTGGGAGAAGGCATTCCATCTCACATTGATGAGCGCAGTCTGGCTCACTAGGAAGTCGCTACCTCTACTAGAGAAATCGGACGCTCCTTCAGTACTCTATAGCACATCAATCTCAGTGAAGCAACCAATTGACAATCTCCTCTTATCAAATGCTCTTAGACCTGGAGTCATCGGACTGATGAGAAGCATCTCTCCAGAGCTTGGGCCAAAGGGCGTTCGGATCAATGCCATCTGCCCGGGCTACATCTACACTGCCCGTGTTGAAGAACTAATGTCTAGCAACGAGTCTGCAAAAGATGCAATAGAGTCCCGAATTCCTCTAGGGCGAATGGGGACTCCAAGCGAGTTCGGTACAACCTGTGCATTCCTGCTAAGCCCCGTGGCCAGCTATATACACGGAGCATTGCTTCTGATAGATGGTGGACTCTATCAGGGAATGATGTAAGCCATACCTAGAGTTTGAAGTCAGAAGGGTCGACCTCACCCAATCTCAGGAGTGCCATCTTAGCATAATCGCGGGTTTGCTCATCGGGGTCGTTTACCAGAGTCCTGAGCGTGCCGGCAGCTGGCGGATAGGATGCAACTCCCATCGCCCATGCAGCCACTCGTTTCACATCCAAGTCTTCTGATGTCAGCAGTTCAGCAATCGCTCTAAGGATAATCTCCGAGCGTTTCTCAATCACTAGACGAATCATTCGAACCTGCTCGTTTGGCTCAACTCGTGCGATTGTATCAGCTAGCCCCTGCAGGGCCCTAGCATTATCCATATCACGAAGTGCACGAATTGACCAATCCCTGACCTCTTCATCGGGGTCCTCAAGAGCTGCAAGAAGACAGTGAACAGACTCAGGAGAGCTTATGCTACTCAGTGCCCATGCTCCGGACCGCCGTAGCTCGACCAAAGGGTCGCCCAGCAAGGCACAGAGTGCTCCAATCGTTTCATCATCTGTTACCTTGGTGAGGGCATAGACCGCTTCCTTACGAACTCTGATATCCTCTTCTCGATTTTTCGCAAGTCTTCGAAGTGTCTGGCCATAGTTCCTTGGATCACTACTCCCGAGAATATGAACCGCCCATTTTCTGGCTTCAAACTCCTCCTCAGTATCAGTGAGAATGCGTGTCACATCTTCATTAAGAGAGTCGACTCTGGTTCTGTAGACCGCCTGGAGTCCCCGAACCCGAGTGGTGTTATCCTTGTCCGCAATAGCTTTCTCAAGGACGGGTATAGCAATCTTGCTGGGGAGCAAATCAATCAACCCCAAAAGGCGGTATTTTAGGTTGATAATGTTCTTCTCTTCGGACAGCTCGAAGATCCTTGACACTGCTACCTTGAATTCTTCTGGATTATTGATAACATACTCTGCAAGCTCTCTGCGATGTTCAGCGTCTTCCACTCCTGCCAGCTTTTCGAGAATGAAATTCACAGACAATTCCTCATGACGACTCTAGTAAATCTTGAAGGCATCAACGTTCGGTTTTCGCCATCCTTCCTTATGACTATCATGCTTGAGAACATTGTAGTATGCTGCCATCTGTAGTGCAATCGAGTTGGATATTGCTTGTCCAAGGCTGGTCCGAAGACCGATTTCTTCTGGTGTGAATAGATGATAGCTACGCATCTTTAGAGTATCCAGAAGGGCATGCAAATACCTTCGATCATCCTCCTTTGGAGGCGAGTCAGTGATTAGCACAGCTCCATCATCTTTATTGATAGTTAACACGTAATGATGTCGGAAGTCCTCCCAGAGAGCGGTCGTGCTTTGCAATACCCCATACTCGTTAAACTTCATCATGCCAACTTGTGCAGCTGTATAATTCGCCCCCTCTGATATCATGAAAAGGGGTTTTCCAAGAATGGGAACTTCTGCAATCTGTTTTCCAATTTTCTCCGCCCAGTCAACAATTTTCTTTCCGCCGCTCTTGAGCAGATTAACATCACTGGAAATCTTGGTTTGTTGAGCTTCCTGATTTTCAACAGATAGTCTAAGGAGGTAGGCCATGGCTGCGGTGGTTATTGATGAGGGACTGATATTGTACGATGTAGCCCCTGATTTGGTTGTCCAAGTATAATCTGCATACCCAACAGTATCCCTGTCTTCTTTGTCAGTCAATAGAACCGTTGCTGCCTTTGATTCTTGAGCGAGTTTCAAGGCATCAACTGTTGCCAAGCTTCTTCCTGAAGCGCTTACACCAATAACAACACAGTCCTTGTCAAGGTGAACCTGTGTGAGTTCCGAGGGGGACAGGGTAACTGCGTTCATTCCCTGCCTTAGAAAGGCCCATTTTCCATAATCTGCTGCGGCAAGGGAGTCGCCACATCCGGTCAATATAATCAATCGTTTATCATGCAGAATGGTGGCATCTTGAGTATTTACAGCAGCAAGGGTGTTGGCAATTGAGGTTTCCTGTTTTCTAATTGCAACATAACAAGCATCCAAGAACTCGGTCATTTGATTCTATCTCCTTTCACAGCATGTTGACATCAGGTGGTTCATATCCTAATTGCCTAATCAGTCCAACTATCAGTCCATGGTGATGGATTTCATCAGTGGCTAGGTGCACTAAGACCTTTTTCACTGTGAAGCTCACAGTCTGGTTGCCCATCGTACACTCTTCACATGGTGTAGTGTGTCAGAGTGAAGATTTCAAAGTATTCCCTAGTTCTTGTTTCCGATTCTTTCATGGCAACAGAAATACTGTTGAAACCGTCCGAATATTCTTTCTCAGGCAATTGATGCTCTTCTTCTTGAGCTTGTCATCTGACAACTTCTGAAGAACATCTAGAATGGGTTCTCTAACAGCATAGTTGTGCTCCAGCAGCATCTCTATACAGGACATCATAGATGAAAAACCATCTAATCGTGTTTATCAGATTCACGTTTGGATGCTATTCTATCACAGTTTCCTGTATTTTGGAACAATCTCTTTGATTATCTTTTCAAAGCTAGGTATCTGACCAGGAGCGAAGAATGGATAATAGAATATGAGTCCATTGATTCCAATCGCTGTATATCTATTCACAACTTCTGCAAAGTGCATTTCCGAGGCAAAGGCGATGTTTGCTTCCGAACCAAATACTAGCAGCGAACGCCTAACTGATACCAGGTCCCTTGAGTCTGGAATGCCAGATCGAACAGATTCCTATTTGACAGGTAGAGTCAAGTATTTCTTCTGCAACTACAAGTGAGAAACAAATGTGAATGCCATTTATTCCGGTTTCAAATAAAGGGATACCATAAATTTACTAATGTCATGAGAAGTATATCCGAGTCAACTGATTTGAATAGCATCTTTAGAAATATGACACTTGGATACTGGTTGAGGGCTTCGTTTCAAATAGCTATTCTGCTCGTATTGCCCTATGGGATTGACTTCTGGAATATCAACACGTTGGATTGTCTGTACTATCATTCAATCGCTTTTCATCTGATGTTCTCTGGATACTATGCAGAATTGGATGTGGAGTTCGCTAATTTCCTTACATTTCTTTTTGCAATTATTCTTTGTATCCCAGCTATTCTCTTCGATACGCTTCTCTTTAGGGCAGAAAAAGGCAAGCCAATTCGGATTCCAGGAATAGTAGTTATTCTTACCACAGTTCTTCTTGTCATCCTGCTCGGTCAGGAACTACCTAATCTGGCTTTTCCAGGATTTCAAGTTCTTCTAACTGGGAACCTTCTCCGTTTTACAAACCTTGTTCTAGTAGTGCTTGTATTCCTTCCTATTCTCAGCAGAGAAACTTCACTACTTCTTTTCGACAGAGCTAAAGCAGAAGAGAACAATGATGAAGAGAAGCCGGATATGCAACTCAGAAACCAGTTTCTTGGTGTCACATTGGGGCTGCTGATTCTTGTGATGCCCTACGTTCTTCTTGTTGATATCCATACATCTTTCCGACTTGATTTTCATCTGTTTGCAAGTGTTGCCTACTTTATGATTGAGTGCGACGTACGTTATAACTACACAGCAATCAGCTTCTCTGCTGTCAGTATATACAATCTAGTTTTGTATCTTCTAGTTGCAAGTCTTCAGGTGATGTATTCCTATGGTGTTCTAAGATACCTTAGGGGTCTAGAAAGTCGAAATCAAACTTTAATCTGTGGTGTACTTGGTCTACTGCTCCCCCTTGCTGTCTTCTCGATAGTATCACCTTTCTATGTCCGCGGCCAGCTTTCATATCCGGCTCCCTTTCCAGTTGTTTTCTTGCTCGGCATTGCTGTCCTATGGTCTGTGAAACCTCTAGGGATACGTGTGATTGAAGCCTGAATCTCACATGATCTTGAAGGAAAAACTGTATGTTCAGCCAAAAGAATTGGCGCTCCCGCCGGAACTTAAACCCGGGTCAATGCCCTCGTTCAATCAGTGTGTTCACTTGTTTCTGCGTTAGCATCGAGAAATCAGTAAGTCTAGATTGCACGAGATTGCCAAATTCCTCCTTACTAATTGGTGTAATAAGCTCAGTTAGCTGTTTTATCAGTCCAAATGACACATTAAGTGCAGGTCCACTTGATTTTCTTGCTTTTGACGCTTTGCCTTTCTTACCCCCTAGTCCTTTTACCCAATCAGTCATCGCTTTATAGACTTCATCCTTGCTTTTACCATCAACTACTCCATGCGTTTTGCTATAAATTTGCCAAAGTTCATCAAATTTCCCTTGAGTAATATTCTCTAGCGGACTATATCCTCTAATTCCATCAGGATACACCCAAATGAATGCATATGCATCACTGTATCTTGGAAGTTGAGGAGTGTTGTAAGGAAGAAGCAACATTTTCAAACCATTTTCATGGAATCCAAATCTGCTGGATGAAATCTTGACCAAAATGCCTCTGAATGACTCCTGAAGTTTCTTGAATGCTCTTTCAAATGATTCGGAAACCATAGTCTGAACACGCAAGCAAGGTTTCTCGTTGCCATACTCTTCTAGGATTTCTCTACAAAAGTCATCATACTCAGCCCCAAGAATCATTTGTTCGACTTTGGAACGTGTTTCCATTTTTGTTTCGTCAATCGGTTCCAAAGATTCATAGAACTCATCTATTGCATCAGGTCGAATTTCCCATATCACGCCTTCAGTTGCAACATCATCCGTTGCCTGTCTAATATCAGCTGGAAGAAATGGTCTGAATGCACCTGTTCTGGCTCTGATTACATGTTTTGCAACTCCAATTAGCGACTCATCGTCTAGTTGTTTCGATTTGATTTCTTCGTCACTCACAAAGACAGTTAGCTTTCTTCCACCATATCTACGGAATTGTTTCTCTTCTTCCTTTTCTCTAATTACCACTTCTGGGGTAGCAGTTAGAAGGGCCTTGGAAAATACCGTTTCCGTGTTTTTGTTTATTTTCTCAAGGATAGGATTCCAACCCTCTCCCATAAACTTCCTTTTTCTCCACCAATGTCTTGGCTTGGAAAGCTGCCTGCGTATCCAATTTCCTATATCCTTAAGTAACGTGTATGCAAAGGATACATCTACCCCCACTACTTATTGCCCTCCCTTAAGTTAATCAAGATGCGTCTTCTTCGCAATCCCACATCTTTTCTTCGAGTTGCCTCATATATAATTCCAAGCATGATGGGTTCTTGCATACAAATTCAATTTCGCCATTCATCTCATCTTCTGCAAGAGTTCCTAGGTTTTGAAATGATATCGCATTTCCACATGCAGCACAAGTCATTCTCCCCAATTCGAAATCTTTCCAGACTTTCCGTTTTCGGAGTATATACTCTACCTCAAAGGCGTCAACTGGATCCATTTGCAGCCTTGACCTAACATATCCTATCCCCTTAGCTGTAGATATAGTTGCAATGAAGAAACCTACTACAATGATTAGTTCAAATGGCCACATACCACCACTTCACGGTCCATTTCTTTTGCACAAACTCAATCTCATCTCGGAATCGGTGAGATTTAACTTTTGGGTCAATGCATCTCTTTGCTAAGTAGACATGGATTTGAATATTTATCGTATTAAGAAACTCAAATTCGAAGAATAATTCAGGAAGATTCACGAACTTCTTCGTAATCGATTTTCAGAACTGGCACCCCTTGTTTCTTTACAACAGTCATAAGACCTTCATCATCCAGAGTATAGCCTCTTTCACTTAGGAAATTAAAACCTTCGCATTCCCCTCCATTAGAATATAGTATTCATTGAACCATTCCATGAAATCTTGACGAAACAGTACGGTAAAGAGCTTGACACGTTCCCTGAAGATCTTCGCCCTCACTCCACCTTCAAGTATAGCAATGAAGAAGGCAAGCAGACTTGAAGTAAGAAATCCTGTTATTAAATTCCCAATAACGCCTACAAAGTAGTTCATTTTCGGATGGATACTGCATGAACCAAATCAAAGCCATTATACTTGCACACAATACAAAACTCGTTGTTTTGTGAACTCGATGACCAAATCACGTTCATGAGTTGTGAATTCAAACCCCTCTGGTATTTCGGGACCATTTTCTTTATTCATTTTCAAATCATGCCCAAGTAGTGAAACCTTCTAGTGTCACATTGTCATGAGAACTGATAAACCTGCACTCAGATAGAGTGACCTTCAAGAAACACTGTGAAACCGATTTTGCCATTGTTCAAGAACGACAACTTTAATAGAAAACCAAAAGTGGAGCAGTCGAACCATGCCCCTGTAGTGTAGTACGGTCAGTACTCCAGATGACCTGAAGTATCCGGAATAGCATTCAAGACTGTCACTCTTGAGACCCGGGTTCGAATCCCGGCGGGGGCGCCATCTCCTTTTCGGGAAGAATCAGGAATAGTCTATTCTTACTCCCCTCTTCTCAAGTGCATCCATGATCTCCTTCAAAATCTCATCATTTTCATCAGAAGTCACCCTACGACCCCTTAGATTGCATCGGACTTCTCGTTCAATGTAATCAGCCGATATTGATTGAATCTTCACAAGCTCAGACGAGAGCGATAACAGAACCAATTCCGTAAAGTCAGTATCATCCTCCACATTGCACAAGTGAACGACAACATTCAACATTCTTCCACGGATAGATTCTTCAATGCGGGCACTGACAGAAAGCGTGGTAGCTTCCAACTCAACAAGATGGTTCAGCAGATGCCAGTTCTTGGCAAGCCAAGCTGCGCTTCTTCCAGAGGAAGTGGGAGAGGGTACAGAAATGTATTGCGTGAAGTGGACTTT
>JAEOUN010000040.1 GCA_016839245.1 Candidatus Thorarchaeota archaeon | reverse complement strand
TCGTATGTATTAGAGGAATTTCTTGGATTCATACAAATAACTCAATTGTCGTGCGGCAGTTCTATGTATTTGATAGTAGCAGTTCCCTCATCCGTTCTGTTCCAGGGATTATTATCTTCAGTGTATTATTTTTCTCTGTCTTTACTATTGACATTCATCAGCTTGCTTTTGTACGGAGGAAGTAAGATGCCTGATGTTCTAACGCACCTTTTAGTAGGGATATCTCTTGTTGTGCTTCTTCGACCAAAAGGAACTCGAGTGGAGCAGACATTAATCATTCTCGGAGCACTCCTTATTGATATTGAGCGTCCAATCACATGGATTTTGAAGATATTCAATATAGATTGGATTCCCCTAACTTCTGCATTTCATTCAATATTAGGTGCAGTCATACTCAGTTATCTGGCAGCGGCATGTTTTGTTTTGGATGATTTCGGATTCAAAGACAAATTCCAACTTTTGTTCGTAGGATGCCTGAGTCATCTTCTCATGGACCTGACGATGTATCCTTGGACTGAGTACGGACTCTATTTGTTCTACCCTGTTAAGCTCGCATTTTCATTTCATCTTATGTGGTCTGATTCTTGGTTGTACCCATTTTTTGGAGGTTTAATCCTTATCATTGCTTTTGGCATACGCCTCTGCTCTAACTTCATTGAGAAAATGAGAGTGAGTCATTCTTCCGAGATTACGAGTAAGAAAGTGTCTTGACATCTAGTTGGAGTGATATCTAGTAGGCAAGCTGTAAGCTCCTAAACTTGTAAGAAGATGATGTCCTTATGATTCATCAAGGGCATATATTTTCCAAATTGAAGACACCGTCATTAGTACTGAAATTCCCTATACCTATTGGATTGCACCAAAAGCCTGAATTAACCATTGAAGGTATCGATGGACTCCTTCCTCAAGCGAAATCTCTGTCTTCCATCCAAACGACTTGAGTAGACTGACATCTAAATCTGTAGCAAGAACATCTCCTGCCCATCCTCGTTCACTCCCAGTAAACTCAATTTCTGCGTCTGGAACACCAAGACCATTACATACCAATTCTGCAATCCTCGAAACAGTAAGACACTCACCAGAGCTTACATTGACTGGAAGGTGTCCTTGTTTCATCTTCTTTGAGAGCAGTATTGTTGCTTCTGCTGTATCAGTGACATACATGTATGCTTTTTCTTGCTGGCCTGTGCCAAGGACTTCAAGTCTTCTGGGATTCTGTCTGAGTTTGTTATAGAAATCAAAGATGACACCATGCGTCAATCTTGGTCCGATTATATTTGCAAATCGTAGGCTTATCGCGCTTAATCCATATAGTTCAGCATAAGATGAGAGATACATCTCAAATGCACACTTAGCAGCTCCATAGTTGCTAATTGGTGCAAAAGGAGTATTTTCTGGAGTGGGGAAAATGTCCGAATCTCCATAGACTGTTCCTCCAGAGGAAGCAAAGACAATCCTATCCACATCGCATTTACGAAGTCCTTCGAGAAGAACCATGCTACCTAACATGTTCACTTTAAAATCAGTCATTGGTTCAGTAGTACTTAGTCGTACATCTGGTT
Source organism: Candidatus Thorarchaeota archaeon (assembly GCA_016839245.1). The sequence continues at coordinate 51,001 of JAEOUN010000040.1, read as the reverse complement.
GAGCTGCAAAATGAAAGACTATTGAAACATCTTCTAATGCCTGTCTAACATCTTCCTCAGATTTGATACTTCCCTCAAGGAATGTGATTGTTCCATTGTCAACGTGCTTCTGAATATTGCTAAGACTACCCCCTGATAGATCATCTAAGATAACAACATCATAGTTTGTCATTAGCCTATCGACAAGATGGCTGCCAATGAATCCCGCTCCACCTGTTACAAGAACCCGGTCCACTCTATATGCACTCTCTCCTGCGTCTTAATTCTAGTCGCTTCATAAGTCTTACTTGATATATAAAGTCAAACTAACCATCAGCATATTCGCGTCACATCTTCATGCCGTTATTTTGTTATCCTTGAATTCATCTGTAATTGAATAACTAGCAAGTATATGATTCGATTCATTGTTTGCCAACAAGGTCTTTGATATGAAAGACGCCAACGACATTGGTCCTTCCTGGAATCATCTGCACTCCTGAAGTGAAGACAATGTCTTTGTCATGATGGATGAATCCTTGTTCGTAGATATACTTCGTTGCGGTTTTAACCAAGTCATCGACACTCCCACGTTCCTGTTCGAGCATAATAGGATAGACTCCCCAGACAAGTCCCAACCGTCGTGCAACTCGAGTGTCTGCTGACACAGCATAGATACTGGTTGGAGGTCGGAATTTAGAGATCCACCTTGCAGTATAGCCTGTTCGTGTTGCAGTGATGATCCCATCGACCTTGTCAGGAATGAGATTGACTGCGTTGTATGCAAGATTGCCAACTATCTCAACAATCATTCTCTGTGGCGAGGTCATTGTAATAGGGTCCTCTGTTGGCAAAACCTGTTCTGCACGTTTGATTATCCGATTCATCATCGTGACCGCTCCAACTGGATCGTGACCGATAGCGGTCTCGCCACTGAGCATTACTGCGTCTGCTCTCTCAAGGACTGCATGAGCGACATCGCTCACCTCTGCCCTTGTAGGTATCATCTCCTCGATCATCGATTCCAACATGTGGGTGGCAACAATGACTGGTTTAGCCCAGATGTTTGCTCGTCGAATTAATTCTCTCTGAAGAATAGGTACTTCTTCAATAGGTACTTCGATTCCGAGGTCTCCACGGGCAATCATTACACCATCTGACATTTTGAGAATCTCGTCAAAATTTTGACATGCTAGTTTGTGCTCAATCTTTGGTATAACCCATGCATCTTTTGGTCCATTTGCATCGAGTATCTCTCGTAGCTTGATGATATCTTCCTTATCCGTTACAAAGGATAATGCTATGAGGTCTGGTTCTAGCTGAGCGGCCAATTCTAGATCCTTGATGTCTTCTTCAGTGGGGACTTTGCATGAGAGCTTGATACCAGGTATGTTAGCACCTTTTCTGCTGGATAGTGGTCCTCCATAGGTGACCTCTGTAATCACCTCAGTATCTTCAATTCTCTTAACAGCGAGTCTTATGATTCCATCGTTGAGTGCGATTATATCCCCTTGTTTTACATCATGGGGTAAGTCTTTGTATGAAATGGAGACCCGGGTCTCATCTCCAACAAAGTCTTCTGTTGAGATGATGAACTCCTGACCTGTGGCTAGTGTGACTGGTTTTTTCAATTCTCCTATGCGTATCTTTGGTCCCTGAAGGTCAAAGAGAATGGGAATTCTATCATCAATGGATCGAATTGTATCGAAGGTCTTTCTTGCAGAGGCATGGTCTTCGTGAGATAGATTCAGTCGTACTACATCCATACCTGCTTCAACAAGCTCTTCGAGTACTTTCTTTGATCGAGAAGCAGGACCAATTGTGCATACTATTTTTGAGCGCGTTTGATCAAACACCATTACACTAACCTCATTAGTACCAATTATCAACTGGAATAATAATCGAGTATATTAGAGCTTGCTCTTTATACAATTCTATAAAATAGACACATGGATTGACATAAATCCAAGGTATAGTGTCTAATCATAGATAAATTGCTAGAATAATTCATATTTGGTGACCCAGGATGGTAGAAATCACAAAGATCCACGCAATAGAAATTCTTGATTCTCGAGGAAATCCTACAATTATGACGAAAGTAGTTCTCTCCGATGGTGTAGTTGGTAATGCCAAGGTTCCCAGCGGTGCATCGACAGGTGTTCATGAAGCAGTTGAGCTCCGTGATGGTGGAAAAAGGTACAAGGGCAAAGGTGTGACTCGTGCTGTTAGAAATGTCAATACTACTATCGCTGAAGCTATGCTAGAAGTAGACCCGACATCTCAGAAAACAGTTGATGAAGCTCTTCTAAATCTTGATCCAAGTAAGGGCAAAGGACAGCTTGGAGCAAATGCAGTTCTTTCAGTTTCAATGGCAACTGCCGTGGCTGCTGCAGCTCACTTACATATGGAACTTTTTGAATATCTACGAACCCAAGTAATTGGTAAACCTGTGAAGTATTTGCAGCCAGTACCGATGTCCAATGTAATCAATGGTGGTGCTCATGCAGGAAATGATCTTGCAATCCAAGAATTCATGATTCTACCAGTAGGTCCGAAAAGTTTCCCAGAAGGTCTCCGTTGTATAAGCGAAGTCTATCATACTCTCGGGAAGTTTCTTATCGAAAAATATGGACGAATGAGTAAACATGTAGGTGATGAAGGTGGCTTCTGTGGGTTCGGTCTTAAATCCACACGAGATGCCTTTAACGCTATTATGGATGCCATTAATGAGGCAGGATACAAACCCAAGAAGGAAGTAGTCTTGGGAATTGATGCAGCAGCAAGTGGATTCTTTAATAATGGAGTCTATTCAATTGATGGAGAACAACTCGAAGCTGGCGAGTTACTTGACTTTTATATTGATCTTGAGAGAAGCTATCCACTTCTCACTGTCGAAGATCCCTTTGAGGAGGAATCCTTTGGCGATTTCAATGCCTACGTTCGAAAGACAAGAGCACAGATTGTCACTGATGACCTAACGGTATCCAATCCTGCTATTGTGAGACGGGCGATTGAGGAACGCGCAGGGAATGCGCTTCTTTTGAAAGTAAACCAAATTGGGACGGTGACGGAAGCTGTTGAATCTGCCAAAATAGCTAATGACGCTGGATGGGCTGTTGTTGTTAGTCATAGGAGTGGAGAGACCACTGATACCTTCATATCCGACCTCTCCGTGGCACTCTCGAATGGTCAAATCAAGACTGGCGCACCTGCGAGGAGTGATCGCGTAGCAAAATATAATCGACTTCTTGAGATACACGACCTTCTTGGTGGTGAGTGTGCATATCCTGGAAATGAATTCAGAACAGCTTGGAGGAACTTCTAGGATTGAGTGCTAGACGAAAAGCAGTCTTAGTAGTAATGGATGGATTAGGTGATAGACCACTTCCTGAGCTCAATGGAAAGACTCCTCTTCAGGCTGCTAAGACACCTGTCTTTGATCGTCTAGCTAAGAATGGTCTAAACGGATTGATTGATGTAATTGGTCCTGGATTGACTCCTGGTAGTGATGCTGCTCACCTTGCATTATTCGGCTATGATCCCAGAGTTTACTATAAAGGTCGAGGACCACTTGAGACTCTCGGATCGGGTCTCGAGTCTAAACCTGGCGATATTGCATTCCGTACGAATTTTGCAACTGTTGATTCGAATCTTGTTGTGACCGATAGACGAGCCGGAAGGACATTCACTTCAGAGGAACAGAGGATTTTACAGGAACAGATTGATGGCATTGAAATAGATGGTGCCACAGTTCGCTTTCTAGCGACAGTTGAGCATCGAGGTGCAATGGTCCTCAGAGGCGATGGACTTTCTGATAAGATTACAGATGTTGATCCTCATGAGACTGGAAAGCGGATCTTGGAGTGCAAAGCTCTATCACCTGATGCAAAGAAGACTGCCAAAATCATAAACAAGTTGATGATTGAAGTCAATGACCGTCTGAAGGATCTTGATGTTAACAAAGAACGTGAGAAACGGGGCTTACCTCCAGCCAACATCATTCTCATACGCGGTCCTGGTCGCCATGAGGAGATTCCTTCACTCCAAGAGAAATTCAATATACGATGTGCAGTCATTGCCGGAGGTGCATTATACATTGGGACTGCAAAGTACGTTGGGATGGAGCATGTACTTGTCGAAGGACAGACTGGAACAATCTCGACGAACTTTCATAACATAGCGATGAAAACCATTGAATGCATCAATTCCGATTATGATTACATCTTTGTCCATATCAAGGCAACAGATAACGCGAGCCATGATGGCAATTACAGGGAGAAAATCTTGGCAATTGAGAAAACAGATGAGCTGGTTGGCAAGATTATAGATGCAGTTGGTGATAAGATTGTGATAGCTATCACTGGCGACCACTCAACACCTATAATGATGAAAGAGCATGCCTGTGACCCAGTTCCCATTATTCTCTGGGCCGACTTCATACGTTCAGACCAGGTAGAGAAGTTTTCTGAGATTGATGCCTTCGGGGGCGGTCTAAACACTATTCGTGGTCTTGATGTTATGCCACTACTCCTTGGATATGCGGGATATATCGAGAAATATGGCGCCTAGTCTTAGGGGAATTGGTAAAGTGATTGGCTCTGCTTGAATAGTGATGAGGAGATGTTCATTCCTCATACTCATATCTTGCGCCTGATTTTCCAATTCCTCTATACTCAAATCCTCTCTCCGCGACAATCTTTTCGTTGAATATATTCCGGCCATCAACGATAATTGGCGTTCTCATCAGCCTACGTAAATCATCGAAATCAATATTCATGTATTCTCTATGTTTTGTAACAATAGCAATACAGTCTGAATCTTGAACTGCCTTGTTGAAATCCTTTTCAATTACTTGAGGTCCAAATTCCCAATTTCGAACATGAGGATCGTGTATTATTACAGTAGCTCCTTTTGCCTCAAGATGATTAACAAGACTTGCCGCTGGCGTGTTTCTTGTATCATCAGAGTTCTCCAGATATGCAGCACCCAAGACTGTAATAGTGGCATCATGAAGAGGAATACGCTTTGAAAGGAGGGCATCTTCAATCAAGTGTGCCATATGGATAGGCATCTGGTTGTTTATCTCTCGCGCAAGTGTAATGAAACGAGGTTCCATCTTGTGTACTCCATATTCATTCAGACCAAAACGAAGCAACCATGTATCCTTGGGTAAACAGTGTCCTCCAACTCCTGCTCCTGGGATATGTAGCATCCGATTAGGTAGTTCGTTTACTAGGTCAATTACCTCGTAGACATTTACTCCCAGACTCTCGCATACAAGTGCCATCTCATTTACAAATGCAATATTCACATCACGATATGCATTTTCTATTGTCTTTGAGAGTTCCGCAGTCAGAACATCGGTTGTATGTATATGTGCTTTCATTATCTTTGAATAAATCTCTACTGCGCGTTCAGCACTCTTTGGTGTTATTCCTCCCACAATTCGCGGTAGGTATACTATATTGTTGATCAGCTTCCCTGGCATCACTCGTTCATATGCAAAGGCAAGATCGAAATCTTCGCCGCCATGGAATCCAGAATGTTCCTCAATAATCTTCTGGACCACATTCTGTGTAGTTCCTGGTGCCACAGTTGATTCTACAACGACCAATGTTCCCTTTTTCATGTGTTTTCCTATCTGTTCACTGACCTGTCTTAGTGAATGATACTGCGGAATATGGTTGTCATCAGTTGGGGTCTGTACATCAATGAGAATGACATCTGCACTCTCCAATACAGTAACGTCATCAGTCACAGAGAATGTTCCTTTTTTCACAACTTTAGCTATGAGTTCCGCAAGACCTGGTTCATCTCCTTCAAATGGAGACCTTCCCTGATTCAGGGCTTCAATCTTCCAACCAGATCGCTGTGACCTTCTCTGTAATCCAGTGACTTGAAATCCTTCAACATCTGCTAAAAGGACAGCACATGGAATTCCAACATAACCCATTCCAATAACAACAATTTTAGTCACTATTGACACGTCCTCATAGTATGCTCATTGCTCTGACAAAGAGCTGCCTTTTCTACTTAGTAAAAAAGATTCCCACTTGACTATTCGACATCTACTACTGATGATACTCTCTCAATAGACTCTCCAATGAATTTGTCTTCATCTATGATCATCTCTATTGCATCATTTGGACAGACTTCAACACATCGACCACAGCCCCGACATTGTTCATTGATTACCGCTTTTCCATCAGCTAACGCAATGGCGTCAACAAAACACACATTTGCTTCTATACAGGTGCCGCATCCCACACAGTCTTCTGTGACTTTAACGTCAACACCTGGCATCTTAGTCACTTTCCTCCCTATTTTGGGATTTATATCTGGTAACACATTCCAGAGGCAACAGCAGGGGCAGCAGTTGCAGATACTCAACAGTTTTTCTCCAGGCGAAACTCCTAACCATGAGGAATCCAGTTTATTTCGACCAATCATGTGAATGAGGCCTGCTTCTCTGCATTTCCTGACATAGTCGTGTGCTTCCTCCTTGGTCACTTTTCGACCTAGTTCTGGATTGATACCTTCAACTGCCTCACCAAGAAAGAGACAACCATACTCAATTGGATAGTCCTTACAGTGCGATGCATCACGACAGATACAGAAATTCATAATCCAATGATGGTTTGCCTTTTCAATGAAATGATGCACAACCTCAGAGGGGAGAGCAGTTTCCCCTGGTTGTTCCAGTGTCTTTCCAATCTGAATAGTCTTCAGAACTACCGAATCCTTGGGGAGATACATAATATCATCCCCCTCAAACAACATCTTGTCAACAAGATGCCCAAGAAGTGGTACTCTTGTCATCTTGGCTATCCACCGTTTTTTTGGGAATACTTTTTTCAAAAGTCGGACAAACCGCATTGAACGTGCCATATCTTCCTGATTCAAATTGTGCCTGATATTAGTATCGAAAGGCTCCAAGGAATTATTGAGTTAGACTCATATTCTACTCTTGCTATCTAATCATGTAATGACAGCTAGAGATATTCTCCTCCTTGGAAATCCGCTCCTCTATGAAAAATCTGAGAAGGTGAAGGAGTCAGAGATTCACAACATAGACCATATTGTTGCAGACCTCAATGATACATTGATCTCATTTCGAAACGATTACGGAGTGGGGCGTGCCATTGCAGCTCCGCAAATTGGAGAACAGAAACGGATAATCTACATGTATATTGACGAACCGATTGTCTTTGTCAATCCAACTCTCAAGAATCTCAGTACTGATATGATTGACATATGGGATGATTGTATGTGCTTTCCAAATCTATTAGTGCATGTCCGTAGACATCGAACATGCACGATAGAGTATCGTGATGAGAACTGGGAGATGCAATCACTCGATCTACAGAATGATCTCTCTGAACTGTTGCAACATGAATATGATCATCTAGAAGGAATCCTCGCAGTTTCAAGAGCTATCGATGGGAAATCATTTGCGCTCCGAAGTCAAAAACACCTCTTGCAAAGCTTATAACGTTACCCTCTTATGCTTCCGTATATAGTTCGTTTTGTAAGGATAGAGAGGTTTTCATAGTGAGAGTTTTACGCTGGGTACTCCTCATTGGCATAGCTGCAGTGATAATCTTGGCAATTGCCGCCACTGTTTATGGTTGGTTCCTTGGTCAGACAATCTACTTACATACCTACGCTGTTAAGGCAAATGTCAATTATTGGGCGACGTGGACTCTCAAGAATAACATCTTTACTGCATCTCTACTCCTAGCAATTCTTAGTAGTCTCATTACCATCTGGTCTCGGTCTAGTTTTCTGAGCTTTCTCGCTGCACTCACTCAGACTGGGTCTGCAGTTAAGACAACATTGGACACAAAGACGACCATTGTATGGCGAGTCCTTGAATTCGGTGCATTCTTCCTGTACTATGTTTCAATTGGAGGGTATGCAATAACTGGTCAGAATGTTGCTTTTCTTCTGATGCTGGCAAGTGATGGTTCAATCTCTATATCGTCTGAGCAATTTGCTACGCTCTTTGCTCTACCCTTTGCTCCAGGAACCTCTGCGCAGTCAATTCAAGACCTGATTCCTGCAATAGAGGCCTATCAGCTCTATCTCGGACTTGTAGCAACTCTAATCTTTGTCACTGCTGCACGACTAGTGATTAGTTTCTTGACAGATCTTATGATGCAACGACGAGATATTTATGTCATCATCTCAAAGACTCTGTTGATTGCTTCACTTGTTGCGCTCTTGGAAATTCTTAGTGTTCCTATGTGGACTGTCAACGCAGGAACATGGATGAGTTATCTTGCTCTTATCATTGCTCTCTTCGCCTGTCTGTTTGGTTCATTTGCATTTATGGTAATTAGAGTTCGTTCAGGTGACGTTCGTCAACGACTGAAGACTAAGATTTCATCTCTGGAAAATGACCTAGTTCGCCTTCAGGGAGAGCTCATGTCATTAAAACAAGAATACGAGTCTGCTGCACTGACAGCAGACGAATATCGAACTCGAGTTGGCCACCTTATGGAAGACCGTGCCAATATCGCTAATGAGCTTCGTCGCTTGAAATTGGAACGGCTCATCCCTATAGGAAACAATCCTCGTGCATTTACTATCTTGTCTATTTTTCTCATTGCCATCGTCATAATGTTACCACTTACTCAAGGCTTCTATTATGGAATTCAGATGAACGGAGACAAATATGTAGATTGGAAATTCAATTATGAGACCCATAAGGAGATCGAATTAACAAATTGGGCTGCAGGATTGAGTGATTTACAAATTAAGTCGCTTGATGACCTCACCTCAAATGCTACTCCTGCGAGCGAAATAGAAACTTTAGGAACGGTGCGGCAATGGGACCAGACTGCAAGCTATCTGCGTATGCGAAACCAAATTGGTGCGAATTGGATGCAATTGGCTGATTCTGATATTGTATATTTTAAGAACCATGAATATTGGATTGCTCCTCTTACCTTTGAGCTTAGTACTTCATGGACTAATTTCATCAATCAATATATCATATATACTCATACTGAAGGTATGATCGTTCTTGATGCGTTCAGCGGGGATCTTGTAGAGAATGATGACCTGGTTGCACTTCTCAATAGGACTGAGGACATCAATTTCTATTATGGTGAAGGGACTGGTTTTAGTGGCAGCGTGTTTGTAAATGTGCAGAATTTTCAAGAGGTCGGAAATGGAACCTTTTCCGGAGATCCCGATTATACCTTACGAGGCTTTGAGTCGTTCTATTACCTTCTTACGTTGGGTCCCTCAGCATGGTCATACCTTGGACAAGACATGGATATGCTTGTCGAACGAGATGTTTCTTCTCGGGTGAATTCAATCTTGCTTCAGGGATTGTCTGCAGATAATGATCCATATATTGTGATAGATCCATCAGGCAACATCTACTATGCTATTTCAATCTTTATTGATTACGATCTTGCTACTGGATACGCTCATGAGAATTACATGCGCTTCCTTGGTGTTGTATTAGTCGGTATTGAAAATGGAGAGATGAACTTTTACGAGTCTCCTACTGCGACAGATGACTTCTTCCTAGATAACACCTATAGATCCTACTATGATTGGAAGGCAACACCAGATTGGCTTCAATCCCAGATAAAATGGCCTGAGGACCTTTACGAACGGCAATTGCAGATAGCATACATCTACCATGTCACTGATCCTAATGTATGGCTTGGCGGCGTTGATTTTCATCAGGACCCTGATGATTCTGATACACGATATGTAATAATGACAATCGAAGGAGAAGAACGTTTCATTGCATATCATAATGCGGAATTCAAACTCTCTGCTGGTGCAGAATCTGCACATAATCTCGCAGGCATCTACGTCATGGGGTGCGGCGACAAAGATTTTGGGCAGATGACCTTCTATCGAGCAGGTGAGAGTGGTTCATCAAATTGGCTTGGCCCCACAGCCGTTGTTCAAGCTTTTGAGACCAATGACGAGGTGCGAACACAATTGCAGCTCTGGGGGAAGCACCGGTACGGAAATCGCCTTCTCTATCACCTAGGCGGAGATCTGTTCTTTGTTGTTCCCGTCTTCCTAGAGGTTGAAACATCAACGAACACAGTGATTCAAAAGCTAGGCGGTGTTGGACTTGTTGATGCACGGACTGGAGAGCGTGTTGAGCTAGGTGATAATGTCATTGAAGCCTATTACAAAATGTTTGGGCTCTTGAATCAGACAGTTATCGAAGAAGGAGAAGTTGGATTTGAATCTGCAATCTTCTCTCCGACCACAATTATCTCTGGCGACTTTACAAGTCTTGTTACTTTGATGCGGAACAATGACAATGTTTCACATCATCTGTACCTTGACATAGTAACACCTCCCACGAATATGCAGTATACTGCAAACTTCTCGATTCAATGGCATGGCTCAGATGTCACTCCCATTCTTGGTACAAGTAATGCAACCTTTACCTTGGACATTGGGAATGTGGGTTCTGGTGATCTATATGGCACCTCTCCCTCTGTGACAGTATCTCTTGCAAGTGGCACTGTCTTCCAGCAGTTCCTAATACAGGTGATTCTGAGAACTGAAGCAGGTGTGGTTGATCAAATCAATCTCTTCCTTACGGTCACGTAGGTCGATGTTCTCTATACCATGAGACGGTCTCTCTCAGACCTTCGTCCAATGAGACCTCTGGAGTGAACTTAAGGATTCTACGTGCTCGCTCCATCTTACCAATACTATCTCGAACATCGCCACCTCGTGCGCCCTTATGAACGATTTTAGAGCTACATCCATCAACATTCTGCTTAATACGTTGTGCAAGTTCAAGGATGGAAATCTGATTCAATCCCGAGAGATTCATGATTGTGCCCTTGGCTTCGCCAAATTCCCCTGCCAGACGAGTTGCCTGTACGACATCCTCCACATATATGAAGCTACGAGTCTGATAGCCATCACCTTCAATGGTGATTGGATTGTTTGCTAGAGCTTGATTGTTAAAGATTGAAATTACTCCACTATATTCTGAATATGCTTGACGCGGACCATAGACATTGAAAAACCTAAGAATCGTGGTATCGATTCCAAAAGAGTTGTGGTACGAATGGATGTACATTTCTCCAGCAATCTTTGAGGCGGCATATGGGCTAAGTGGACTAACGGGAGTCTCCTCAGAGATTGGCATCTCTTTTGGATCACCATATACTGCAGCACTGGAACTAAATACGAATCGTTTCGCACCCAATCTCCGTGCTAATTCAAGGACATTTACTGTGCCCTTTACATTCACCTCGTTGACCTGAAGGGGATCTTCAATGGATTTTTTCACCGACGAAATTGCTGCAAGATGAAAGATACAGTCGATTCTTTCGTCAATATCTTCGGCAAGGTTCTCACTAAGGATATCTTGAATTATTAGATGGAATTTTTCATTTTCCATCGCGGAATCTAGATTTTCTTTTGTTCCGGTTCTCAAGTTATCAATACCAATCACTCTGTAATCATTAGCTAGTAGATCATCCACAAGATGACTACCAATAAAACCACAAGCACCAGTTACAATCGCAGTTTTCATCGTATAACTCCTGAATGCCCTCGTCACCTATGTAATCCTTTCTCTGCTATGTATTTTGTTCTTGAATCATATGTCCATGTAGTTAGATTTATGAAGTGCTCTCTATGCCCAACGAAACATCAACCATGGCAAAGCCAAGGGCAGTGCTGTCTGATGATTTCAACGCTAATAGAAATGCTTCAAATTGGCATTTTGATACTGATGTTCATCTTTCTGGCAATAGCAATAGAATATCGCAAGCTCTCATTTTCAATCATTGCGTTTGCAGTGGGTAATGGTTTCCTCAGCCTATCTTTCTTTATATTAGGTGCACCATTAGTTGCTGTCTTCAATCTGTCTGTATTTTCAGGAGCTGTTGCTATTCTATTTCTTGCTGCTATGAATTTAGAAAATCCAGAGATCGAGGAAGAAGGACTTGATTCTTCCAAAAATGAGGTGATTCCCTAATGCGGTATCGTATTGCTGCATTGTTTCTCTGTGCTATTGTCTTCTTCCTGATTGTAGGTCAGCTGGTTGACTTTACTGCATTTGTCTTAGGAACTCCGTTCAATCTTCCAACTGATACGAATGCAGCAGTAGCTAATTGGTTGGGCTCTTACAGAGCAATTGATGTTCTTGTACAGGTAACGCTCTTACTGGCTGCAGTCATGGCTGCTTCTGCCATGTTTAGAGCATCACCACGGGAGGCTGAATAAAATGTTCGACATACTTCATTTCTATCTCATCTTTGCATTACTCCTCTACATGTTGGGTCTATACACCCTTGCAAGTTCGAGAAATATGATCAAGCTTGTCATGGGTATTGAGATTCTTGTTGCCGCAGTCAATCTAAATTTCATAACTCTTGCAGCTTTCACTACTGATCCTAGTGTTATCGGTCCTGTTGACCCATTAGTTCAGGACTTTGTTATCCTCTCAATCTGTATTGGTGGTGCTATCGCAGTGGTTGCTATGAGTCTGATTATCAAAGCATATCGCCATTATGGAACACTTGATGTTCGCGAGCTCAGGAGGTTGAAAGGATGATTTTTCCAGTTGAACTTGCTGGGTGGCTGGTCTTCCTCGTGCCTGCTACAGGCGCTCTCCTTACTCCAGTGTTTGCAAAGATACACGGAAATCTTCGTGACATCATGGCAGTCGCCTTTGGATTTATGACTGCATTTCTTGCAATCGACATGCTTCTCACAATGGTGCTGACGCCCGGTGCGTTTGTTTCTGAACCTGTTCGTTGGATTGCTGTCAATGGTGTGATTGAGTTTGGTGTTCTTATTGACCCTCTTAGTGTTCTCTTGGCGGTCATCGCTGGTGGTATTGGTTCACTCATCATTCTATTCAGTGTCGGATATATGACTGGACACGATGAGAATGGGAATATCGTAAAAGATCCAAGTCTGACCCGTTACTACTTCTTCATGCAATTATTCGTCGCTGGGATGACAATGCTGGTTGTTGCTGATAATCTTCTGATGACCTTCATTGGCTGGGAGATCGTAGGCATGTGTAGTTATGCTTTGATCGGCTTCTGGCATAATGCAAAGACACCAAGCCCAGTTCCAGAATATAAGACAGAAGGCGAATACAATGCTGCCTGCGGTATGAAGGCATTCATGGTTACTCGTGTCGGAGATATCGGTCTTCTCGCAGGTATCCTTCTCACCTTCTTTATCTCAGGTACGTTCAACTATCAGGAGCTTACTCATATCGCTGAAACTAATGGTTGGCCAGTCGATGTGAGCCTTGCTGCAGGACTACTCCCTGTTATTGCTATCCTTCTCTTTGCAGGACCTGTCGGTAAGAGTGCTCAATTTCCACTACACATCTGGTTACCTGAAGCTATGGCAGGTCCTACAACAGTGTCCGCACTTATTCATGCTGCTGCAATGGTCAAGGCTGGAGTATATCTTGTTGCCAGACTTGTGCCGATCTTCCTTGCAGTAATGGAGCATATTGGTGGAATGATTATCTTCTTCCAGACGGTTGCTTGGATTGGTGCTATTACTGCCTTCATGGCTGCCACTATGGCTTTAGTCCAAGACGAGATTAAGAAAGTTTTAGCATATTCTACTATCTCTCAACTTGGTTACATGTTTACCGCACTTGGTGCTTCGGGGCTCGTTGCAGAGAGCGCTGCAGCCTATGCCGCTGGTGCGTTTCATCTGATGGCTCATGCCATTTTCAAGGCTCTCCTATTCCTTGCTGCAGGTGCTGTCTTGCATGCAACTCAGACCAAGAGGATGAGTGAGATGGGTGGTCTCAAAGATGATATGAAAATCACACGATGGGCCTTTACCTTCGGTGCATTATCACTTGCTGGAGTCTTTCCATTTGTCGGATTCTGGTCAAAGGAATTGATATTTGAGGCACTCTGGCATGGTGGTCAGTACTTGCTCTTTGGTATGGCCTTTGTTACTGCAATTCTCACTGCTTTCTACACCTTCCGCATGGTCTACCAAACATTTCATGGTGAGAAGTCAGAACATATCAAGCAGCTAGAGGCTCATGGTCACCATATTCATGAAGCGCCACCTACAATGACAATACCTCTCATTATTCTTGCAGGTTTTGCACTGATTGGAGGCGTCTTCGAGTTGGGCTTTTTCCAGACCTTTGCTGCTGTAGGCGGACATCTTCTTGAGTTTGGGAACTTGGTTCCCTGGGGCTTTGGTTTAACAACTATTCTAACATTAATTGTCTGGGGTGTTGGGATTGGTCCCGCATACTGGATTTACTGGAAGAAGGGTCGTGATTTCAATAGTCTGAAGGAGGGCCTTGTCTACAGGTTCCTCGTCAACAGATGGTACATCAATGCCTTATGGACCAAGATCTTTGTCGATGGTTACCTGTGGTTAAGTAATGGTATCAAGAATCGTGTCGAACCAAAACTCATCGCCTTCAGTGGCGCTGTGAGTGGTGGTATGGAATCCCTGTCAAAGGGTTGGAGACGTACAATGACTGGAGTGCTCAATACCAATGTATTGGGCATGATGATTGGCATCATCGCGTTTCTTTTGATATTGATATATCTCTAGGAGGTTCAAATGATGCAAAGTTTTGATCTTACAATGTTTCTCAACTCATCAATGGTACTCACACTATTAGTCCTCATCATTGGAGGTCTTCTCACTCTTCTGATTGGGCAACGATCTGAAAGAGGTGGGCAGATATTGGCAGCTCTCTCCCTCATAGGTGCCATCGGACTGAATATTCTCTTGCTCTTCAATGTCCAAAATGGTGCATTCATCTTCCAGAGTTATATCTGGTTACACGTTGGAGATACACCAATAATGACCCTCGGCTTTCTTGCTGATGGCTTTAGTATTCCTGTAGTCCTTCTTATTACAGGTCTTGGATTTCTCTCTGTCCTCTTCTCTTTCATCTATATGAAGGAACTCAAGAATCCAGGTCTATACTACTCCCTTATGGTATGGTTTGTTGCTGCTATGGTCGGAGTCGTCTATGCAACAAACCTGATGCAATTCTTCCTCTTCTATGAATTGATGCTGATTCCTGCATTCATACTTGTGTATCTATATGGTGTATCAGAAGATCCACAATTGAGAGCAAGAAATGCTCTGCAGTTCTGGGTATGGACTGCTGTGGGTGGTCTTATATCTCTGGTAGCTGTTTTCATGATATTCAGTCAAGTTGGATCACTGGAATTTGTTTCACTTGATGCTCTGGGTCAATTGACATACCTTGACACTTCTGGCATCGCTACCGAAGTTGCAAAACTAATCGGTCTCATTTTCCTACTTGGTTTTGGTATCAAACTAGGACTTGTTCCATTACATGTCTGGGCTCCTCCTGTATACGGTGAAGCGCCAATACCTGTTCTTGTTCTTCTTAGTGGAGCAATGACTAAGACTGCTGCATATGGTGTGATCCGTATAGTCATTCCTCTCTTTGGGAGTGTCCTCAGTTCGTACTCAATTGGTCTCATGATAATATCAATCATTACGATATTTTATGGTGCAATGCTCGCAATCTCTCAGAAAGACTTGAAGATGATGTTGGCGTATTCAAGTATCAGTCAACTTGGTTATCTGATGCTTGGATATTCGTCAATGACAGCTCTGGGTGTGAATGGTGCTGCATTTCAGATTATCAATCATGGTGTCTTAGCCAGTCTGATGTTCTTCTGTGCTGGTGCCATTAAACTCAGAACATCTACAATGGACTTTGATAAACTGGGCGGGCTTGCTCCCAAGATGCCTTACTTAGCGACAATCGCAATCATTGGTTCCCTCGCACTTGCTGGGACACCTCCATTATCTGCTTTTGCAGGAGAATGGATGATCTTTGGTGGCGTTGCTGAGTTTGCTATCGCAAATGGGACATTAGTTCTCGTGGCTCTTACAGTCGTGGCAGTGGTTGCAACCGGTCTAACTGCTGCATACTATCTTTGGGCTGTTCGTCGTGTCTTCTATGGTCCGGTTCCTGACGACCTTCAGAATGTCAATGATCCACCGAGGACAATTCTGTTCATTGGAATTGTAATGACCATCTTTGTGGTGGTTGTCGGAGTCTATCCGTGGTTACTCTGGAGATGGGTGAGTCCAGCTCTACAACTTATCACTGGATACCTAGGAGGTTAATGCAATGCAACTCGATCTCTTAATCATTCCCGGACTCAGCACAGTAATGCCTGTGTTACTTCCAATTGGCTTTGCAGTATTTGCTGCTGTTCTAGCCGAGCTCAGTCTACTCCTTACAAAGAAGGAGGCTTACATTCTTCCCGCAATCGTTTCAGTCGTTGGGTTTGCTATTACCTTCTTGTATGTCTTTCTTCTAGGACAAGAGGTTTGGAGTACTGGAGCAACGACCTACTTCTGGTCTTGGGGCGGCACTGATTACACCGGTCCTCTTGGTGTAGTTCTCTCCGCAGATGCATTTTCAGTTGTATTGATGGGTCTCTTCACCTTTGTTGGATTTGTAGTGAGCGTCTATTCTATTGGATATATGAGAGAAGATACTGGTCTCACTCAATACTACGTTTTACTCCTTATAATGATTGGAGCTATGAACGGAGTCGTAATTTCTGGAGATCTGTTTACTCTCTTTATCTTCTATGAAACCATGGGTCTCTGTAGCTTTGTACTCGTTGCATTCAGAAGAACCTGGGAGGGTATCGAGGCAGCTATCAAGTACCTCATGATGTCTGCAATTGGCTCGACACTCATTCTCCTCTCTGCTAGCTATCTCTATGGTCTGACTGGAACACTGAACTTAGGTGTCATGGCTACTGCCATCAGTTCATCAAATAATCCATTACTCCCTATTTTGGTCGCTCTGATGACCGCTGGCTTTGGTGTTAAGGGTGCTGTCGTTCCATTTGCAGCTTGGCTTGCTGACGCTCATCCCGCTGCTCCAAGCGGTATCAGTGCACTATTGTCTGGAGTTGTCATCAAAGTTGGTATCTATGGAATTGTTCGGATGAACATAGCACTTTTCTCACCTGTTGTAGTCAACTGGCCTTTACTTCTTGGTATCTTTGCTGTTGTCACTATGACTGCGGGGAACTTCTATGCTCTCACACAGTCAGATCTGAAGCGAATGCTTGCTTATAGTTCAATCACACAGATAGGATTCATACTCTTCGCATTCGGTGCCGCAACGCCACTGGGATATCAGAGTGGAATCTTCTATATCATCATTCACGCCTTTACCAAGGGTCTCTTGTTTCTCTGTGCTGGAGCATTCCTGCATGTGATTGGATCTCGCAATCTTGATGATTTGCGAGGAATCGGAAAGAAGATGCCAATTGTCGGCGGATTCTTTGCTATCGGTGTACTCTCACTAATGGGAATGCCGCCATTCGCAGGTTTCTATTCAAAACTCCTCATCTTCATTGCAGGTGTTCAAGCTGGTAGCTATTATCTGGTGTTTACACTCATTGCAGTGTTTAATGCACTCCTAGCTCTTGGCTATTACTTGCGGATGCTCTCAGTCGTATGGTTTAGTCCAGTATCATCACTAGCTGAGAAAGCACATAGACCTAGTCCGAGCATGCTCCTTGGAATGGCAATTCTAGCTATTGCATTGATTGTCATTGGCATCTATCCTGGTCCAGTCTTTGATCTTGCTGTGGCTGCTGGAAATGCCCTAGTAAATGGTGATTTCATCTCCGCTATTTTAGCTGCTGTTACTCCTTAGATAGCGAACGTGAGTCCCAGATCTTGATGAGGACATTTCCCACCGCGGCCAGGAACAGGAGTGGTCCAAGAAACACCATCCAGAGATATAACATGAAACTCAAGATTGTACTAAAAGTTGCAAGGATACACCAGACAAAAGATAGAATGACAAAAACCACCAATCCAAGATGGATATCTCTTACGTTCATTAATCCTTCTTCCAACTCATAGGTCTGGTCTTTATCTTTCGGACTGAGGAAAATAAGTGTTAGAACTATGATATAGAAATCAATGGTGAGGAGAATTGTCCCAATGGACGGAATTCTCTCAGGTAAGAGTGTAAAGAACATAAGGATGTAGAGTGCTATTAGGTAGACTATGATGATTGATAGTCCTCTCGTGCCTAGGCGAAGTGACTCTAGACTTATCCTCTTTTTACGAATAGATGTGATGACCACAATCATGATGCTAATATAACCAAAATTGATGAGTGCAGAGAGTAGTGTGACAAAGACGTCATTTCCGACTGCAGTTGCTAGAAATATCGACCCACTTACAATGATTATTCCCCACAGGGTGAAGTTGCGTCTCGTTCTTGCAAGTACTTTTAGATGGGATGTATAAACAACTGGGGTTTCATTGCCCTGTGTTGCAAGAGTAACAACTTGAAAGACAAGTATTGGTACGATGAAGGAAAACACTGAGTGGTAGAATAGCCCTATCACCAAAAACTCGGAGATTGCAAATCCAAGAAAAATTCCTATCTGTGGGTCTTGCCCCATGTATCCTCCCCATATTACTTTGGTTATCCAGCCCTCGTAGAGTCCGAAGATGATGCCCCAAAGATAGAGGTGAGTAAGTGACATTCTCTCATAACGCATTGCTAGGTTAAGAAGGAGCAGTGCGTGTGCCCAATATAGAGGAAGTGTTACCAACCATCCCCAACTATCAAGGAACCAGAGTGGGGATGATCCTGAAAAAACCTCTGCGAAAACTAATGATAGAAATCCAAAGAATATGATTGCAACCAGATTAGTCGATAACTGTTTTCCTTCCTCTGACATATCTCTCCTACATGGAAAACTCCTTTATCTATTCATGGATTTAGTAGGCATGATGCAGCCATGTATTTTGTCTATATCATTGAGACCGAGGATGGAACATACTACACTGGAATGACAAATGATCTCTCTCGGCGTCTGAATGAGCATCTATCTGGTAGTTCCAAATCTGCCGCATATCTCAAGATGCATAGGCCTCTATATGTTGTACACATTAGTGAATGCGAAACACGAAGCAAAGCAATGAAACTAGAATACAAGATAAAGAACAATTACGACTTCAAAATGGATTGTATTGGAGCACGAAGGGACATCCGAGAAGTGATTGATACTGAACTCGGCTACAAGTAGCTCTCTCGAAGCTTTCTTATCTTGGATTTTCACGAGTACTGAATAAGTGACAGTAATGACAGAACTTGTTTTAGCAATAGACGCGGGAACAACGGGTGTCCGTTCAATGATTTTCGATAAATCCGGTAATGTCATCGCACGAGCATATTCGGAGTTTGATTCATTTTATCCACATCCATCATGGGTTGAGCAGAAGGCTGAGAATTGGTGGGAAAAGGCCTGCATAACAATACAACACTGTTTACGAGAAGCAAATCTCGGTTCTGAGTCTATTGTTGGAATCAGTGTCACAAATCAACGTGAGACTGTCGTTCCTGTTGATGAAACTGGAAAGCCGCTAAGAAATGCGATTGTCTGGCAGGATCGTCGTACTGTCCCACAATGTGACGAGATTAAAGTAAAGATTCCTCCTACACAAGTATATTCTATCGCTGGACTTACGATTGATCCTTATTTCACAGCTCCCAAGATTCTATGGATTCGCGAGAACGAAAAATCTCATTTCAATGCCACAGAGAAGTTTCTTCTTGTGCATGACTATTTACTCTTCAGACTATCGGGAGAATACATCACAGATTACTCAAATGCAAGTAGGACTCTCCTCTTTGATATACGCGCGGGCACATGGTCCAAGATGATATCAGAAACTCTTGATATCCCTCTGGAGAAACTTCCACAACCTGTGCCTTCAGGAGTAAGAGTTGGCGAACTTACAAAGGCTGCGGCTCAAGAGACAGGTCTCAAGGCAGGAACGCCTGTTATTTCGGGTGGTGGAGACCAACAATGTGCCGCACTTGGTGTTGGTGTAGTGAAAGAAGGCATGATCAAATCTACTACAGGGACAGGGACTTTCATGCTTGCTCATTCAAATACTGTCCGATTAGATCCTTCTAGGCGAGTACTCTGTAGCAGGCATGTGGTACCTGACTCATTTGTTGTTGAAGCTAGTATGTTTACCACCGGTTCAGCTCTGAAGTGGTATCGTGATAATCTTGGCAATGAAGAGGTGCGTATTGCAGATGAGCGTGGTTGCGATCCATATGATATCATCACTGAGGCTGCGATGAAGACTCCTCCTGGTGCTGAAGGAGTTATTCATATCCCCCACTTTGTTGGAGCTGGGGCTCCATATTGGAATCCTCATGCTCGTGCTGTCTTTGCAGGTCTTGCGCTCGGACATACTCGATTCCATCTTATTCGGTCAATTCTTGAGGGTGTTTCCTACGATCTTCGATCAAATCTAGAGGTCATGCGAGAGCTTGGGCTTCCCTCACAAGAAATGCGTGTGACTGGCGGTGCAGCTAGAAGTGAGGCTTGGATGAAGATACAAGCAAATATACTACGTGTCCCCGTAATTCGAACTAAGATGGAAGAGGCGACTGCTGTCGGAGCTGCCATTCTGGCTTTCAAAGGCATAAACGTCTTCAAGTCAGTTGTTCAAGCTGCTGATGAGATGGTCAAAACAAAACCTGCGTTGAATCCCACTAAGGACACTCTTGAAGTCTATTCCAAGGGATATTCAACATTCAAGGCATTGTACAATGCAATCGCGTCAATCCAGTGGGATAGCAATTAATTGGCATATAATGCAATCTTGTTACCCTTATCAAGCACGAGAATTTGAACATCTGGATCTTCTGCAATCCATTCGTCAATCACTGACTGAGGACTATCGACCTTTTCTAGGTGAACTGCTTCTACAGTTTCCTTATCCAAAGCTGTATACATTTGAATTCTTGAGACTCTCTTAAGAAGCTCAGCAAACTTGAATGCCTTATGTTCGTAAAGATGATATGTATCGCTTATTGATGCAATGACATCATCTAATGGAAGAGTTAGTTTGTTATAGAAATTCTCTATAGCTGACTCTGGAGCAATACCATCCTTACACTCTGCAAGAAACAGAATCTGTCCGCCATCAGACACTGCATTCTTTGTCAATTCAATGGCTCTTTGTGCATGATAGAGGCTCTTATCTTGAGGATACCCTCCAGGTGACACGATGATTCTTGTATGTGGCATCACTGTAAAGCTTGCAGTTTCATCGAGAATTTCAATTCCTCCTCTGGTCACAGGTTTGATTTGTCCTGCATCGGCCCAGGTGAGCTTCTTTCCGTCAGAAATTATTGCAAGTAGGAATATCTTTGCATCTTTGGTAATGATTTCCATTGCTTCTCTCATATCATCAGCTAGTGGATTATCTCTCCTTGTCTCATCAGGATGAAAAGGATGCACTCCGAAGGTGGAGCGAGGATTGAGGGCCATTGCATGATTTGCTTCTATGGAATCATACCCGCACACACCTGGGAGGAAGTTCTTTACTACATTAGAATACCCTGCAAAGTAGTGGGCTTTCATATCAGAGAGGCTTACATAGACATCATGTCCAACAGCTGCTTGATTCACAATGACTGGAGTTCCCCTACTTGTCTTTCCAAGTTCGACCAAATTCTCTGCAAAACAATCGTGAATGATGACATCATAATGACTTAACTTTGTATCATCTGCGATTTGACGAATCATTTCTACGATCTCTTTATTTCCTGGATGATTGACCTCATGCGAACCTGTAGTAATAATGAATTGAACATAACTAGAATGAATGAGTTGTGGAATGACAGCAGCTAACAAGTTCCAGTGAGGTTCATCTCTAGTATGATCTTCAACTAATACACACACACTTTTACTCTTTGCAAGTTCAGATAATTGCGGTCCGTGCGGATTATCCAACACACGTTGAAGCTCTTTTGCGACATCAGATTTGGATTCTATTTGTTTTGGAAGTATTATGCCTGAAAGATTCTTGTCTGGAATATCAAGCTTGATCTTTCCGCCACCGTACGTTATTGCTATTTTCAAGAGATTACCTCAAAGAATTAGAGAATTTACTTACAAAAAAACATTCATACTGGTGCATAGGAGTATACCCAAAAGTAATAATCCTAAGAATCATTCACTGAAAATTATGGATGACTCCTCTCATACCTTTGAAGGTTTAGGACCATGGATTGCGGTTGGTTCAGAGTTACCCTGCTCTGTGGTTGCGCTATTACTTGTAGGTCAAATCATCGGTGGCTCAACAGGAGGTACATCCGGCGCCATATATGGCTCGGTCTTAGGTGCCATTTTTGGCTTCATCTTGGGGATATATGGCGTATTCAAGACTGTGGAATACTTGGAACATATTGAGCAAGGGAGTCAATCTCGTCCTGTCTATATGCCTTCTATGGAGGAGATCCTGGAGGATGTTGTCTTTGACCTTGACGAGGAATCACCTGAATGATTTAGTCAAGAAATTCAGAATCATCCGCGTCAAGAACTTCGATTATGATTTTCGTCGCGCTTCTTCCTACGCTTGCTACAATAATCTGAATTAATAATGCTATGACAAACGCCCCGAGAGCAACTCCAAAGATTCTCAACGAGATGGAGTTATACTCAGCAGCCCAAATTACTAAGAAATTCGAATCCACTAAATACCATGCATAAAGTCCTGTTATGCCCATGAGTGCGATAAGAAGTCCATAGATTATAACAACTCCCTTCACTCTTGGTGTATCCATTCGAACCTCTTCAATGCCTGGACCTACAACAGCATCTCCGATTCTTCGTGAGAATCTGACGAAGATACCTATTGCTGCTAAAAATATCATGAGTGAAAGTATACTTGCCAAGAGAAGAATAAGTATCTTGATATCTTCTGCAAATGCTAGAAACACATCGCCAATGAAAAAGGCTGTAAGAGATCCTAACATGATAATTACTGCAACAATCTGCACGACAAATGTGATTGTTGCAGAACTTCTGAATAGACTTCCTAGATTGATGTAGTCTTCAGGTCTTCGAGTTGGTGCCCCGCTCTCTTCTGTCATATTGACCATCCGCATATTTGATTGTTAGTTATTTGAATTCTTCTAATACTATGAAATAGCTCCTTCGTCACTTTTATATCAGTCATACACGGTCGAAAGGTTAGTCCTCACCAGATTGAAGACAAGCAGGAGAAAAAGAGATGGCATATAAAGCCGCTAATGAATATGGATTTGTCAATGCTAGGATTCGTGGGATAAAGTCTCGGTTTCTTAGGATTGGTACCTATGAAAGTTTTATTCAGGCTGAAAGCTATCAGGATTTCATCAAGATACTATCAGGTACTTACTACGGATCCATAATATCGAAATATTCTCCCACTAGTGTTCCTAGGCCTGACGAGCTTGCTCTCATTCTTTCGCGGGATTATGCAGATGTGAGTTTTAATCTCTCTCGTTCCCTGACAGGGAAGGTGAAGGAATTTACCAACACCTATTTGGAGATGTTTTTCGCAGAGAGTATCAAGTCAATTATTAGAGGGCTTCATGTTGGACTTGATAAAGATGAGATATTGCGGTTCTCTGTAGCATCTTCTCCATCTGAAGCCAGTCTTCTGGAGAGTCTAGTTGATACTCAATCAGTCCATAAAATGATTGATCTTCTTCCACAGTGGGACTTGAAGGTCTCACTTCTGACCCGCTTGCCAATCTATCAGAACCTTGATGCAACAGCTCCTCTTGAGGTTGCTGTTGAAGAATGGTATCTACGAAAAGTCGAAGAAGCACTACAAAAATTCAAGAAGACTGAACAACATCATGTGTATGATATTTTGGAATCTAGAGTTGTTCTCCGAAATATTCTGACTGGGCTAAGGGCAACTCTGTTAGGATTAGACTCAAGGGCTCTTGAGCTATCCCTAATTCGATTTTCAAAGACAAATGAAATTACACAAGGCATCACCAACGCAACTACTTGGCGTGATGTCCTTGCGCAATTGGAGTCAACACGATTTGAGCAATTTGGAAGTAGGATGGTTCACCTATTTGAAGAGAGTAATGATCTTGGCGAGATAGAACTGGCAATTGAAGATTATATTGCCCAGCGGGTTAAGAATCAGTTGACAGCCTATCCGTTTCATTTAGGTACAATCATTGGATTCTTTAGTCTCAAACAATATGAGGAACGTAATCTTCGTTCAATTGCTGTTGGCATAGAACGAGGTGAATCTGCTGATATAATTAGACGAATGATAACAATTTGGTGAGAGTTGGAGGAAATACAAATGAAATTCAACAAAGAAACAACAAGCATTCTCTTGTTTGGCTTAGGCGCAATTGTGACCACTCTTGCGATATACCTATTCACTTCAATGGATAGTAATATTGTGCTCAACGCTCTAGGTGTACAATCTACCCATGGTCATGAGATGCTTCAAACAAGCACAGGCAGTGGATTTGATATTATCGGACTAGCACTTGGAGCTGGTCTAGCATTGGGTCTTGCTGGTGCTGGTGCTGGTCTTGGGATGGGTACTGCTTCTGCAGCAGCACTTGGTGCGATAACTGAGAAACCTGAAACATTTGGTAAGAGTATCCTATATGTTGTCTTCATCGAAGCCATAGCTATCTATGGATTTGTTATTGCTTTCTTACTAGTAGGATATATTCCCCAAGTAATTGGTGGCTAGACCTAAGATTCATGATGAAGTTGAGGTGGTTTCCTCCACCTCATTTCTCATCAGCAAAAAGAATTCTTGAAATAGTATCTCTGACCGTATTCTTGAGCCGTTCCAATCGTGCTTCGAAGGTGTTATCAATCCATTTTGTACCATCAAGGGTCCTGATGATCACTCCACCTTTGGAACGAATCATATCTTTCGACACTGATAAGCTGACCTTTCTATCTATCTTCTTGGCTACTTCTTTTTCAATCTCTGAGAGTTCAATTTTTGAGGCATGGCTCGTTGGAAAGACCAGTTCCAGTTTATTCTCTTCTAGTGAAGAACATCCATCGATAATCAGGTTTGCGAGTATCTTCTTATACTCAGCTTTTGTAACAATATTCTGCATATGTTCCTGCACTTTGAGTAATACGTCATTGATCAACGAGTCCTTTGCTTCTAGTAATTGATATTTTGACTTGAGTTTTGCACTTGCTTCGTATTTGGAGAGTTCTGCTTTTGCTTGAAGCTCTGCTTTTTTGGTTATTGTATCCGAAGTGTCTTTTGCTCTTCTTTGAGCCTCTTCAAGCTTCAATCTTTTATGTCTCTCTGCCTCGTTGATTATCTCCTTCTCTTTCTCAGCCGTCTTAGAATTAATCATCTCGATGATATGTACTATTCCACTCATGAGCTCAACTCTCCCCCATTAACATCTTATACACGACTTCAAATGCTTCTTCTTTCTTCTTTGAAGCGTCTTTTTGTATCTTCTTTATTTTCTCGCCTGTTTCCTTGAAGATGTCTGATTCTATGGTGCTCTTTCTGTCTTCAACATTAGAGAGCATCTCTGAAGCCTTTTGTTTAGCATTATGTTCTGCCTTTGCCATCAATGCTTTTGCTTCTTTATCTGCATTCTCCCGAATTTGACGTGCCTGTTTCTCAGCATCCTCTATTTTCTTACGAGCTTCAATTTCGGTCTCATGAATCTGATCTATATCCTCTTGTGCCGCACACATTGGTGACATTCCTCAAGTATCTAGATAGGACACATGCAGGTGAAAGACTAGATAAACGTTGACCTGTCGCAAAGGTTATTTGTTGGATGATTAGGCAAACCCTATCGGCATAGTCTTTTAGAGCTTTATCTAAGACTGACAGCATGGAGATGACGACATGGGGCTAATGAGTCCTGAAAAAATGATAGTTGCCAAGGTAGTATCTCATAAGGACCTAGAACGAAAAGTCCTCTTGGGGCTAGAGGAGTTTGGATTCTTCGAGTTTATGGATGTCCGTCGACAGGCTGGTCTAGTCGAGGTAAAACGTACTCGAGAAGAGGAAACCGTCTTCACCGCTTTAGAGCGTTTGGAGAAAATGATAGCAACCTTGTCACTCGATCCCTTGCGATCAAAAGGTGTCGTTCTTGATGTTGATAGCGAAACCTTACAGAATTCTCTCGAACTAGTTTCGGAAGTTATCAAAGCGATCGAGTCTGAGATTCTTGACCTTGACACTAAATTGATGGCTACAAAATCAGAGTTAGAGCGTCAGAGAGGTATCAGAGATGTTGCAACTTCTTTGAAACCTCTGGGGATTGATCCAAGCCTAATTGGAACAACAGAATATACATTCACAACTGCAGGAAAAATACCCTCTGGGCGTCAGGATGAACTTGAATGGAGTCTCCGAGAAGTTACTGAAGGCGCCTATACACTCAGTATTATGCCAATTAAAGGCGGAGCACATGCAGCAGTTTTAACAGTCCCAATCGAATTGATGGATGCTGTTGAACGAATCCTCTCAGCACTTGAGTTTGAAACTTTTCCAGTTCCTGAAGGTGAGAGTGGAAGACCTGAGCAAATCGCTGAAGATGCTGAAAAGAAAATTCAAGATTTAGAAGGTGATATAGACCGTCTTCAACAGAGAAAGGAAACCATTGCTCGAGAATGGAGTTTTAGAATTCTTGCTGCTTGGGAGACTCTTATGATTGAGAAGCAACGCATTGAAATCAAATCATATATTGTCTACACTGAGCAATCGATGAAGATCTGGGGGTGGATTCCTGAGCGAAAGGAGGCTGAACTTGAACCCTTGCTTCGTAGTTGGGTCGGAGCCGCCCTAGAGGTCACCTTTGACAAACCTGACTTTGCTGATGAAAAAGCTCCAACGTACATCTCAAATCCGTCCTTCATGAAGCCCACTGAAGATGTTGTCAAATCCTATGGTGTTCCTTCCAAACACGATTTAGATCCCACTAAAATTATGTGGCTATCTTTCCCCTTGATTTTTGGTCTGGTCTTTGCTGATATTGGTCAAGGATTCTTAATCATACTAATTGGTTTCTTTGCTCTACGAGCAAAGCAAAAGAAACAGGATTGGGGATCAATTCTTGGATACATTCAGAATGGCGCTGAAGGGCTAATAATGATGGGCATCTTTGCCATAATTGGTGGATTCCTGTTTGGAAGTTTCTTTGGTGCTGAAGGTGTAATTGAACCCCTCTGGCCTATCTTTGCACAAACCATTCACGGTGAATCCAATCCCTACAGAGAGGCACACATGCTTAAACTCTCCATTGAGGTTGGAGTAATCCATATCTCTCTTGGAATTCTTCTTAACGTTTACAATCAGATAAAACACAAGAATATCAAAAAAACCATTGCAGCTGTTTCATATTTGATAGTATATCTTGGTTTCATCAATCTCCTCTTTGGAGTCAGCTACAACAATATTAGCCAATGGTTCAGCTCAACAGGTAATGTATACCTATGGATACCAATTGCAGGAATCGGATACGGAACTGGAAACAATGGAATCTATCCCGCCCTTCCATTATCTCCTCTAATTTTCTCCATTCTGGCATTTATCATCCCTCTTGTGATAATGGGCATATCATCAGTGTTGGATGGTATGGATGGCATTGTCGAATTCATGGAAAATGGTATTGGCATGGTCAGTCACACAGTTTCCTATGCTCGTATCTTTGCACTAAATACGGTGCATGTTATTTTGAGCATGGTCTTCTTTGACCTCCTTGCCTCAGCGCCGCTCTTACTAATCCCCTTCCCTGAAGTTCATCTATTTGGTGTTGAAATCATTCCTCACGGAGCAGTCTTGCCTCTATTGCCTGCAATTATTGGCTCATTTGTTGTAGGAATATTAGAGGGTCTACTTGGTTTCATGCACACTCTTCGTCTGCATTATGTTGAATGGTTTAGCAAGTTCTATCATGCTGGTGGTGTCGAATTCAAACCATTTAGAGCAAGAAGAATACATACAAGACCAATTTGGAGTAATATAATCCAGTCAAGTGTTGTACCGCAATAGCTCGTCTACTCTCTGGCTAGAAGCAACAGACAACTTGCTATGATATAGATGATGTCAGGTACTATTGCTCAATTGCTCCAAGATAGAGAGCGGCTAGTTCTGAATCACCTTTTGGACTCGGATCCTGGTCACGGTCCAGACGTTGCCGATTATCCCAGATGCTTCGCGCAAGCAAATCCGCAGTTTTTGCTCTGCCATCGACATTCTGTGCTGATTGAGCATCTCCTACCTGCTGGAATACTTGAGCTGCAGTCGTATAGTTGCCAACAGCTTCTCGAAGGTGGTCATTTGCATCAGAATAATGTATTTTTGCCTTGGACTTCTCTCCTTTCAGGAACATGTATTCTGCGATAAAATCGCTTTTTGCTCCCTCCATCCTTAGAAGATCCCCCTTATACTTCATCACAACCCCTTGAAGTTGTTTCACCTGGGCATCAACATTATTTCTCTGTCGGATTTCCTTCCCCTTGACGCTATCCAATTCATTTGCGGCTGCCTTAAACGAAGCAACAGTCTGTTTAATCTTGGTAATCGTGTTGTCATGTATTTGAATGGCGTCTTCTAATGGATCCTCTTCTTCAAGCATTGCAAGCTCGTCTTGTAACACTCTGAACACATTTTGTCGTTCAAGCTGTGCATGAAATGCCCACTGGTCAGACTGTCTTGAATACACTTGCGCCTCAGAGGCAAAAGCAGTTGCTAACGCAAGCTTGCCAAGATCAGTCAATTCCCTTCCTGTTGCATCGTCTCCAATTATTTTATAGTATGAAGCTGCTTCTTCTGCATGTAGATTTTCTAAAATTCTTGAGAGGATGAATTTGACTCCTTGATCAAGTTTCGAGCTCAATTGAAATTGAATCACGTATTTGATGTTATTCAGAAGAGCGAGGGTCTTATTTCGCAGTTTTCCAACCTCTTCATCCTCAAGTTCAAGACTGAGAAGAATTCCAAGAGAGTCAAGGCCTTCACGTATTGAATCAAGTGATTCTCCAGGATTCTTAGCCATCTGAATGCTTGCTTCATCCATTGCTTTTGAAATGTCTTGAATAAGACCTGTCTTTCTCAAATCTTTAGCAAATTCAATTTGCTCCACTATTCCTGTCAGATCATCGCCTTTCTTCTTCAGGAGGTCTTCGACGAATGAATAGGTCTTCAAATCAGCTTGTATAGCTCCTGATAATTCTCGTGTCTTGGCAAGTTTGGCTGACTTCTCCAAATTTTTGAAAATCTCTTTCAAGACATCCTTTGCTTCAGTCTTGTTATTCATTCTAATCAAGTCAGTGAGTATCTGCACGCTTGATTCAGCACTACAGAACAAGCTCTGGGCCTTTCGATGTTCCTTATCAAGCCTTGATTGTTCTGCATTTGGTTGAAGCGCAATCACTTCTCTGAAACATTTCTCTGCACGACCAAATGCATCTGATGCTACCATATAGAGTTTTGAAGCATCTTCGAGATTACCTGCTCTCATCTGAGCATCGGCAATATCAGTGTAAGTCATGGCAAGATAGACCTCACTGAGTCCCGCTGTATTGCTCTTCCACGACCTAATCGTATTCATCTTGTCTTTCATATCTCGCTTTTTCTGGAAGAGTGGGATGGCCTCAATGTAAAGGTCTGTGGCTTGTTCAAAGATGAATGAGCTGAGTATATCTCTCCAAATCAGTTCATCAAAGGGATTGAATGCCTGCCGGAATGTACTCTCTTGCCCAATCAATTCATTGAGAAACTCATCATAGAACTCTGCCTCTGCACTCTTGTTCTTTCCAAGAATTGAAGTTAGGTTATCATCATTTTCTTCTAATGACTCTTTCATCAGATGATACGCTTGAAGTCCTAAGGCTACTCGTCTTAATTTCTGAGTTCCATCGACCTTTTCAGGAATTGCAGAAAATGGTTTTTCGAGCATGGTATACACTTTAGCCAAGTATTTTGATGCATTCCTGAGTTTATCTTCATGCTCAGTTTCGACAAAAGGTCCACTTGCAGCTGCCGCCTGATGGAGCCAGGCTAGTACTCTTGCCATCCAGACATCTGCTAAATTTTGTTGACTCTGAGTAGCCAACTCCTCTAATGCCTGTTCGATCTGTTCTTTGACCTCTCCTTCTGCTTGTGCTGCTCGATTCCGTAGGTATGAAATATCGAATTCTTCTACCATTATCTGCTCGCTAAAAGAGGCAATTGCGTCATATAGTTCGGTAAATGCATCATGCATTGCAATACGATTCTTTTCAAGTCCATCTTTATCATCGATATCATGGAGTGCAAAGTCTTTTACCGCATCTTGCACCTTAAGATTCAATTCGAACAAAAGGCTCGTATATATCTGTACATCATCTGTACTTTCTATCTCTTCTTGGTTTTTCCTTTTGGAGCCTGGTAGAACATTAGCCAACCTTGCGATCTCCTGATAATTACGAACCCTTGGCTAAAAGACATAACACTTACTTAAGCGTACTTACGCGATATGGAGTACTCCCGTAGCCTTGGTGACGCTCGCATTTCTACCATTAACATGCCTGAATGTAAAGGTTTTGAACCAACCATTGGAGCTCAAAATTAAGCGTATTAATCCTCTTCAAAATCGTTTGCAAGTCGGAATTTAATCAGACGACCATCTCTATATTTTACAAGTTGGCCACTTCCAGCTAACTTGTTTAGAACTTCACTGGTACGCGATCGAGACCTTCCCCATTTCTCAGCCAACTCGACAGTGGTCATCCCTTTCTCTTCTTTTTGTAGAACGTTCAAAAGTCTGTTCCAACTGATGTCGCCTTCTAAGTAATCTGATCGACTGGGAAACAAAGTATATTTGCCCTCTTCTTGGGGCGATCCAACAGTACTCGATTCAAGTTGATTTGTCAATTCGACAATGGTGTCTTTCAGCATATAGACTGTCTTTTGTAATTCTCTGACTTCCTTTCTCAATGATTCGAAGTCTTGATTTTTTGACATTTATATCTCCTCATACAATCTTTGCATAGTCAGGTTTAAATTCTATGTAATTTCTCCTCTTTTTCTTCTTCTCGAATCCATCCTTGACATCAGATACCTCAAAATGCAGTTCTTGAGCTGGTTGGTATGACTCTATATTCTCAATAGTAATGCAATCTTCACGTACTACCTCTTCCTCGCCATGAGTACTCTCAGTATCAGCTTCTGTACTATGCGGAAGAACATTCGCCTCTTGTTCTGGTCTTTTTTGGAAAAGAATCGCTTTTCTTGATGTCAAAATTTCTGATCTATCTGAAAGTTCATAATCTGAATCTCTCATCCGAAGGATGTTCTCAACAATTTCCTTCGAATCCTTCATGCATGGGTCTCGCTTATGCCGATAAGTCATCTTTACCAACAACCGTCAACAACAATCGACAATAATTTTTTCAACATCAAATGCATTTAAGGATTTGTTTTCATCCTTCGTAAATTCAAGTTCTTAAAATTATTTGTCGACTACCATGCTTCGTGCAAAGGTCATGTATCCTGTATGAGCTACCATCCATGTAGTAGGACGAGTCTTGTTTTCTCTGACCATGATCTCCCTCTCCAATACCTCGAGAGTCTTTATCATACCCCATCTGCCGCTTTCGGAGAGCGCCTTGCATGTCTTCATGACCTGTTCGATTGTCGGACTATAGCTTGCAAGAAAATGACTTGGCTTTAATGCCCTATGTGCTATATCTGTAAGTTCCCAAGGTGTCGCAAGATCAAATACAATGGCGTCCGCGTTCTCTTCTTTGATGCCATCGTGAATATCTTGATGATATTGAGTCACATTCTCAATCAGTCCAAATTTCTCAAGGTTTTTCTTTGCACCAAGAAACATGTCTTCTCGAGCTTCGTATGTATAAACATGACCCGATGAACCAACAGCTCGGGCAAGAATACCTGTGAGTGCACCTGAACCTGTCCCGGATTCAACAACTCTCGATCCAGCTTCTATGCCTGCTTCAATGAGAATTGTTCCAGCGTCCTTTGGGTAGATAATCTGAGTATTTCGCCCCATAGCAATCTGGATGTCCGTCGAACTTGGTCTGTGGATTTGAAAAGTGATACCTGAATGACTATCAATCCGTATGCCAAATGGTTTGCCTATAATATCATCATAGGGTATGAGACCTTTGTTTGAGTGGAAACTATCTCCTGCCTGCACTTTGCGAATCCAGTTCCGTTTTGCATCGAGGAATATGTAAACAAAGTCGCCATCGTGAATGAGGTCTTGCATGGTATATTGACTGAATTTGTTGCGTTTTGAGTCTTGCTAATTGAATATTAAAAGGAATATCATTCACAAAGATAGAATATTGAATTATGAGGGACATTTGATAGTCAGACGTAAAAGATCTCCTAGATTGTGAATCTTAGTCTAAAAGTCACTCAAAATCTATGATTCGCGCCTATATCTTCTATCAAGCTAAGCTTTATCCGAATTCATAAAACAATCCTCAAGAGGAATATAGATGAATCTACCGGGAAATCCAGACACGCCTGAAAGAGAAGATCCCGATGACTTACAGGTCATTGACAAACCTGTGGATCTTATCCAAAAGTCCGCATTACCCTATCATCCCCTTGTCAGCGATCCATTAGACCTGCACGTTGATCTCAATATCGGAGTAGTCTTAGGACGTGCAGACTCATTCCACCGTAAGTTCAGAAATGTAGGTCTTGGGCTTATTGGAGGTGTGGCAGAGACCTCTGATGATATCCTAACATCCCTCATGGGAATGCCCGTGAGTCTCGATCTGATGAGCCCCCATGTAATGTTTGTTGCAGGGAAACGTGGTTCAGGAAAGAGCTACACCTTGGGAATCATTGCTGAGGAACTTGCTCGAGCAATGGAACGTCGCGAGATTGAGGTTGCTGCAGTTGTTGTTGATACAGTAGATGTTTTCCGCCAGATGGTCGATCCTAATGTTGATCAGACTGATATTCTCAAGAAATGGCGAGTAGATGCAAAGGGATTCCCAATTAATGTATACATACCTCGCAGAACCTATGTTGGACTTCCTGATGAGGTGAAAAAGAAAGCCCGGTTGTTTCCATTATCAATTGGACCCAAGGAGTTGACAGTCTCTGACTGGGGGTATGTTCTGGAAAAAGGTGGAACCTTAAGTACTGCTATGGAAAACTTGATTGGCGATGTCCTTGAGAGTGTCCGTAGAGGCTACTCCCTGCAATCTGGTGACCATGTTCCCCTTAAACATGATTTCAGTATCAAGGATATGATCCGATGTATTGAAGAGAGTCCTTCGATTGACGAACTCTATCAACCCTCCACCAGAGTGGCACTCATCCAACGACTCAAAAGGACTGACCGTATGGGTGTCTTTCACCCTGGCGGAACAAGTGCTCAAGACCTAGCTGTCGCTGGTCAGATTACAGTGATCGATGTTGCTCCTCTCGGTTCTGATGCTGAGGCGGTTCTAGCTATTCTAACAAACATGCTATGCAGGCAGGTATTGACTTATCGGATGGCATGGACTGATGAAGGTGAAAGTGCACGTGAGGAACTCCCTCCAACATGGCTTATTATAGACGAGGCACATACTCTTGTGCCACGAGCAGGTCATACACCCGCAAAGGATGCAATTATCAGCTATGCAAAGTTGGGTCGGCGGTTTGGTTGCAGTCTTGTCCTCTGTACTCAACAGCCGTCTGCAGTATCTGATGATGCTATATCTCAAGCTGATATCATGATTTCACACTCACTATCTCATGATAATGACATTCGAGCGCTTCAACAACGTGCTCCTGCTGTGTTACCTGATCAGTTCAGAGATAAGGTCTTTATTAGTAGTCTTCCGCGTGGTGCTGCGATAGTCTTTGATCAAGCCACAGAAAACAAACGTGGATTCATTATGCAGGTAAGACCTAGGCTCTCACGGCACGGGGGGACTGATAGATTATCCGGCCTATTCGAAGCTGTAAAATTATTGATTCCTACTGATGTCGATGAAGAGCAAATAGATGAGGGATTTCCTGAAACTATTGAAGAAGAGGAAGTAGAGGCTGTTTACGACGATTCAGAACAATCTACAGAAGAAGAACTTCCGAAGGTACCACGTCCTCCTCTTAAGCTAAGCAAGGAAGACTGGCAAGTCCTTGATGGTTGGATGAAGGATTATGTGCAGACACTATTTGAACAGCAACGGCAAGAATACTCGATTATTGATGAGCCTGCACCTCGTATTGAAGCCATTCCCAGAGATGAAGTGCAACCACTGGTAGCTGAGATAGAACATGTTCGAGAATCAGAAGTTGATCCTGCAAAGGTTCACATCAAGCACTTTGGCCCGGTATCTCGGGAACTTCTTTCAAAAGCAACAACACGGAAGATACTATACGGTCCGGCATCTCATAAATTCCTCTTCACCTCTGAGAATGATGCGAGAGAGACTATTCCTCTGGAACAACAGAATGATGATATTTCAACGGCTATTGCCTGGGTCTCTGGAGCTATCACCTCTGCAGGAATGAATCTTGACCAATTGATACACGAAGATGGATTCACTTTCGTCTGTTTTCGAAAAGATGGAGTCAGAGTTGCATTCTCTGTTGGTGTCAGTCAGACATACTTAAGCATCCCGATTGTCGTTGTTGGGATTGATAAAAAGAGGGTACTTTCAGTGACTGACCAAATCAGAGCTGAGCTTCAACCTACCCAGTAGATTCAAGAACCAGAGTTTCACCTAATGATTGCGCTTATAAGGATATGAAAGAAGGCTGATTTGGTGGATTCAGAATGAGCAAGAACGATATTCGGTCACCGGTTAATCTAAAAATTGCTTCAATGACTGATTTGGCAAGGATGCTTGTATCTTGGTCGCAGAGGGATCGACCTGCAAGTATGCTTTATTTTGAACACAATGGAAAACATATCTATGGGACACTAATCTCTAATCATGGGTACTATGAGAACTATGGTTTACCTCTTTGGGTTCATGCTGAAGGAGATGGTCCTCCTGAGGGCAATTTTCTAGCATATTCGACAAGGCCTAAAGAAAAGCTTACCTTTGTTGACTCACTCTCAGAATCAGAACCTATGACGGTCTATCTTCCAGTGATTCGTCTATCTGCAAAGCTTGAGATTCTAGATATGTGATTCTTCTCAAGACACAGATATCAGTAGAGTTCTCTTGGAGACGCTCTCAAATAGCTCACGACAGCTAGTGCAGCATAGATGAAAAATGCCAACCAGATAATCGATGTAATCAGTAGTAGGTTCGTCTTAAAGAAAAGCTCTACAACGAGAAAGAGACCGATAACAAAGATGTTGGATGCACCGCCCATTGTAGTATCTCCCTTTACTTTTAGACACATTTTCACCAATACCATAATGACCACTATTCCAAGTGAGATCCAATTTATGTAGCTATTAAACAGGTTAGATAGGTCTAGAAATGGTATTGTCCCAAATGGCGTTGGAATTGGTGGGAGATACATCACAAGGAAGATAGCGAAGATAATGAACTCTGCAAGCCTTATCCAGTGGGTTGGTGTCTTTGTATAGACCTCTCCATAGAGTCCTTTGTCATATTCCTGAGCTCCAAAATAGATGAAATATATCGGTGCTCCAAAACTAAGTGCATTAACAAGACACTGAGCAACTCCATATGCTACATTTAACCAGAATGCTTCCCATGTGGCAAGGATTGTTGCCCAAAGTTCCAGGTACATAGGTAAAAATTCGATCATGACAAATACTGGAAGAATACATAATGCAACAGCCACTAAAATTCCAAGTACTGCTGCTGGCTTTCCGCCTCCAAGCTTTCCAATACCAATGAGATAGAAGACATGACCTGCAACGATTAATCCCTCTATGATCGCCATGATGGGAGTCGCCATTGGGAGAATGAATACCATGAGAACGAATGTCGCATTTGCTCCATAGAAGATTCTCCATCTGAGTGGCACTACTGTAATAGTTTCATCCATTATATGAATCGCATTTGCTAGCCTATATCTTTGATAATAGATGGTTCCAACCCAAGGGACGGAAAAAACGATGGGGACTCCAATGTAATGAAACAATATGTTGAGTCCTACATCCGTAAAGGGGGTCATCTGAGGAATGAATAGCATGAGTAGGAAGAAGTAGATCGGTCCTACAATAGCCAATAGCACAACAGTGATTCTAGTCATCTTCCAATCTGGGCTCAATTTTACTTCTCCATCCATCACAAGTCTGGGTTCCGATATAAGTTTGCGCTGATGATATATTCAATCTTGGTATCACGATAATTTATTTGGAAGCATTCTATATGAAATGCAATCACTTTGTATAATGCGTGACTTACCAAGCGAGAGGAGTGAGTAGAGTGTACAAGCGTAAATTGACTGCAACCAGTTTTGTTCGCAAGAGTAAACTAATCATTGGTCTGGATCTTGTAGCAGACTTTGCCGGGAAAGATGTTGTAGGCGTCAGAAACGAGAAAGACCGTCTTGAACAGGCTGCGATGAAAATGATTTCGCAGACTGCTGAACATGCAGTTGCTTTCAAAATCAATAGACATCTTGTTCTTCCCCTAGGGATAGCTGATGGTATCCCTAGACTGGTGGATAAGATACATGATGAAGGAATCACAGCAATTATTGATTGCAAATTGAATGATGTGAGTAACACCAACAAGGTCATCACAAAATACTATTTTGATGCAGGATTTGATGCAATCATTGTGAATCCTTTTGTTGGAATGGAAGGTGGTCTTGATGCAGTATTTGAGGCTGCACTGAATCGAAAGCGAGGCATTATTACACTCTGCTATATGTCGCATCCTGGCGCAAGCGATGGATATGGTCTCACTATAGCACCTGATGAGAAGTCCAAAAAAGCAGAACCTCTCTATTTGCGGTTCGCTCGACAGTCCAGGTTATGGGATGTAGATGGTGTCATCGTGGGGGCCACCCATCCAGACAAGATTACTGAAATTCGAAATACTTTAGGTACCGACATCCCAATCATTTGTCCCGGTGTTGGCGCTCAAGGCGGGAGTGCTAAGGAGGCAATTGACGCAGGTGCAGACTTCGTTATTGCGGCGCGTTCAATCGTCGAAGCTGCCAATCCATCTGCAGCAGCAGCTGCTATTGTCGCTGAATTACGCTAGAAAAAGGTGATTATAATTTAGAACCCTTGCACAAATTTATGGAACAATTATGTACACTGTACAACATAAACGTGCCATTATAGCATTATAAATTCAGAAACAGATAAAGGCTAACGCTTCTATCTCATGTACAGAAGTGTTCATGCTTCTATTGAGAGGATAGAGTCCTCGGAGCGTGCACCAATGGCAAACAATCATAGTTATAGTTTTGCGACTTGGACGTCTTTTATTGAGGAGTCTCAAATTAGAGCTCTTCTCAAGTACAAAGTCAAGTATTATTTTGCTGGTGGAAAGCCTGGAATCATCCCCACTGACAGTTTTGCTGATATCCTGTCTGATCTGAGTGACCGATACAGAGCTGACCCAAAACTTGCACTTGATGACTTGAACTACGGACCTACTGGAGGTGAGGCTTGGTTTCTCAAGACCCTAGCTAAGCGTCTCTGTGACGTTCGAGGAATTCCTATAGATTGTGAAACACAATGGGATCGTGTATCTATCACAAATGGTTCGCAACAAGCGCTTTATGCATTACTTGACACTCTCATTGATCCTGGAGATGTTATAATTACTCCCTCTCCATCATACCTTGGATTTCTTGTTCCAGCTGTTAAGCTTGGCGCAAGAGTCTTAGTCGTTCCAACTGACACTGAAGGTATTATTCCCGATATGGTAGAACGAGCAATCCATCTATCGAAGATTAATTTTGGAAAGGTACCTGATTTGCTATATGTGGTTCCAGACAGTGATAATCCTAAAGGAACTACATTGTCAATGAAGCGACGAAAGACTCTATTTGATATCTGTGAGAATCATAATATCCTCCTTCTTGAAGACTCTGCATATGCTGAGATTCAATTCAAGGCAAATCCAAAACCAATCAAGACGCTAGACAAGGACAATCATCGTGTCGCATACTTGGGTACTAGTAGTAAGGAGGCGGCTGTGTTACGTGTTGGATACTCCGTTCTTCCAGATACTGTCAAAGAGCAAGTGCTCAAAGATAAAGGATACCTCGACCTATGTACATCGACCCTTGTTCAGCGTATTCTAAATGAATACTACAGCAAGTATATTGACCAAGCTATGAAGAGAGGTATTCCCCTGTATAAAGAACGATATGAAGCTATGGCAAAAGCCATCGATGAATTCTTCCCTGCTGGTGTTCGAACTGATCCCACGGGTGGATTCTTCATCTGGTGGCAGAGTGATGATACTACATTCAATTCGAGCAAGTTCATGGAAAAAGTCGCAATACCAAATGACTTATTGTATGTACCAGGAAATCCATTTTATCCGATTACTGGTCATCAGATCTCTGAAGATGGTAACGAGCTCGTACCAAGTGTACCCGAACCGAATACAATGCGGTTAGGTTTCTCCTATGCTCCACCAGATATTATCTCCGAAGGCATTGAGAGACTAGGCAAGTTACTCTCTAAGGAATTAGGCTAAAATAAAGTTCTGGCACCGGGTTATCCCGGTGTCTCTCTATATTGTGAAATTGACAAATACTGTTGCACCATTTTTCATAGGTCCAACATATGCTCGTTGATAGGGTCCAAAAAGATCTGTAAATCCTGAGTTGATTGCCCATTCAATCCACGACCATGATGATTCTTGCCCAATTTTCCCAGTAGTATATTGTCCATAAGTCCAACTCAGGTATTTTTCAATATCACTCTTGAGACTTAAGAGAACGTCGCTCTTTTCTCCCGATGCATTCTCAATCTTGCTCTCAATCTCTTGATGTCTTTGGTTCAAATATGAATAATTTTCTTGAATGAATTGCCCGAGACCTGCTAACATTTCGTTCATCTCATCAAATCTCTCTTTTTTCCTGAAACGAGCAATCTTGCCCAAGATACTAAACATCTCTCCTCTGTGAAGTATTTTCACTTCATTCAATTCAAGGTCTTTAGCCAATTTTTCATTCCACGGTGTGTTGAAGTATACTCTAGGATATTTGACAAACATTGGTACTGGGATTCCCATTGCCTTTGCACTTGGAATAACTTGAGCGTAGTAGGCTGTCTCACCAGGTCCTCCAACATGAACGACTGTTGGGACTATAGTATCAATTACCAATTGCCTTGAGTCTACACGTAGGGACATTTGTTGAGCAATCTCCCCTAGGTATGGACTATCCGCTGAAGTTTCAATATCGATGGCCTCCCCGCAGGTAGGACATCTACCAGTGAGGAGGATATCTGATCCTTTGTCAACATAGTGAAGTTCGATTCTTGCTCTATTGCAACCGTCATTTTGGCACTCGAAAAAGAACGGCACATAGTCTTCCTCTCGATGTCCAATGCTTGGATTGTAACCTGCCTTTGTTATCCTATCTGTAATCTCATTAAATGTAGTAAGAAACCTCTCTCGATTCTCTCTAGCTATGAGATACTCCAATCCTTCTACGAGCAATTCTCTAATGTTTTCATTCGATGCCACAAGAAGTGGAATTCCCAGATTTCCCTCGATATTAAACAATCTGCCAATTATTCGTTCTGCCCATTCACCGAGTGTCTTTGAGTTGACATAACTCCATCGAGTAATTGCAAGCGCTTGTTCTAGTCGTTCCTCATAGAGTAAACGACCAGGTCCATCAATGTACTTTAACATTGGTCTATAGCTATTTCGAATATCTTCCTCCACTTGATCATACCAATCGCTCTCAGGGAGCGGCAGTACACTTACTGGAGAGTTTTCATAATTCTCTGGCACCGGAAT
Source organism: Candidatus Thorarchaeota archaeon (assembly GCA_016839245.1). The sequence continues at coordinate 11,306 of JAEOUN010000040.1, read as the reverse complement.
ACTTACCAATGTTCCACCTTGTCCAAGAACAGGAACTCTGATGTTTGTCAATTCTGATTGAACAATATCGTAGTCTGCAACACAGAAATAGGAGGAGAGGTCTATTTCTTTCTCTGAGCAGAAAGTGACCAATCTATCTGCAGTTGCTGCCTTGTTCAGAATATATGCTGGTCCGCCCAAGACCACTGTCTGATGTGCCGCTTCAATGGCTCCTTTTTTTAGATCTGATATTCGTTCTCTGACCTTTGGTGTTAAACAGCCTATCTTTTTGTTTGATTTTAATAACGCACTTTCTAGCAAATCCATTTTTTCCTTGAGGTGCCAAAGCATCTCTGAATACTGATGTAGAATTTCATAAGTTCTCTCTGCAATAGAGTTCATTGTAATTGGTGGTGCGTCATAGAGAGCCGTTGCCAATTCCTCATTCTCTCTGTACCAAATGAAATCATGATAGACTCGGTTAACACTGGGGACCATTCAATTGCACTCCATTTATTTCTGGATTACCTCTTCGAATACTTTTTCGTACATTGTCACTATCCTTTCGGCAGTGAATTTGTCTTGTACTCTCTGAAATCCAGCTTTGCTCATCTTGGCTCTATAGCTATCATCATCAAGGATATTAATAAGCGCCTCAGCCAGCTCCTCTGTTTCATATCCTTTTGTTACTACTCCATCGATTCCTGGACGAACAAGTTCAGGAATTCCTCCTGCGGGTGTTGTGACTACTGGCAAACTGCACGCCATTGCTTCGAGAAGCACTAGAGGCATTCCTTCTAAAGTGGAATTTAAGACAAAGACATCTGCTGAACACATGATCTCTTGCATGTTACTTTTCACACCTAATAGGTGAACATTATTGCAAAGTTTCAATGATTCAATTCGTCGTTCAACATCAATTCTAGTTGGTCCATCGCCAACAATTATCAGCCGTGCTTTTGGTATTGCATCTACGACTATCCTCATAGCTTCGATAAGCTGAACAACTCGTTTTACTCCTCTGAAGTTAGAGGCATGAAGAATAATCCTATCATCAGGATTGATCTCATAGGCTTCATCTTCTCTCCGTAATGAAACACATCCACTCTCTACAACTAGACGAATACCTGTGACTCGTGAAAATTTCGTTGTATCTATAGAATTGGGAATTACATGGATTTCTCTCTCAATACCAAGGTCTTCATGTGCTTTATTCTTAAGAAACTCTGATACTGCTGTTACAGCATCTGCCTTCTCTACTGTGTGTTGCACAACAGGTTTGTATGCAGGATCAAGTCCCAGTGTATGAACATCGGAACCATGAAGTGTTACAACATATGGGAGACCTATAATCTCTCTGGTCATGTAGGCGGACATAGCGTGGGGAATAGCATAATGGGAGTGGATGAAGTCTAATTCTGCAGCTTTTGCGACTTTAATCATCTTCGATGTTAATGCCATAGTGTATGGGGGGCCTATAACTGCGAACAGAGGGTAATCGAATCTATCAACAAGGTCAACGTGGAGTCCCTTCGTCTGTTGCCACATCATTGAGAAGGGCCTTTGATACGTAATAAAGTGTATAATGTGCCCACGATCGACTAGATGTTGACCCAGTCTTGTTGCGACGTAGCCTGATCCTCCCACTGATGGGTATAAATTCACACCAATCCGCATTTTGACCATCTCTCTTGAAATAGATGTTTTTCCCTTTAAGCCACATGGTCTGAACAATGACCATGCCAAAGCTTGATTAGATATAATACCGAAAGACAAACTATGGACTCGATATTGGTTGTGATTGCTCATCCTGATGATGAAAGTATTGGTGCTGGCGGTACAATTAGAAAGCACTGCAATGCTGATGTCCCTGTTGACATCCACTGCATGACTGGGAATGAGACACGAAATGCAGAATTACAGGAGGCGTGTTCTATTCTTGGGGTGAGAAACCTATACCTCAGTGAACGTGATGATTTTGCGATAGACGATAGTCTTCGGAATGAGGTCGTAGGAGCTATTCTCAAAACCCGTCCAAAGATAGTAATCACTCACTCTCAAGATGATTATAATCTGAACCACCAACACTGTGCAAAGATTGTCTTTGATGCCGTCGAGTGGGCTTCACATATCACTATCTTTGAAAACGCTCATCGTGTTGAACGGATATACAATATGGAGATCAACACGCTAATCTCTCGACCCCATGTCTATGTTGATATTTCTGATACTTACAAATTCAGTCGAGCTGCAATAAAAGCACACAAGTCTCAGACTATTAAAGCTAATAATTTCTATGAGCGGTTGTATGATGCAAGAACACGACTTCGCGGAGTACAGGCACAGTGTGATAGGGCTGAGGCATTTTCGATTACATTACCTGAACATGCTGGTCCCTTCTATCGAGAAAACAGTGTGACCAGTTTAATGTAGACGGAACTAACTACTCCGAAGTTTCTGATTTTCTTCTTCTTGCTGCAAGAAGCTGTTTTAATTCACCCATCATACTCATGCCGCCACCGGCCGCTGGAGGTGCATCGGCAGGCTTGTCCAAAGTCGGAATAGGTTCAGCACCTGCTCCTTCACCCGTTGATGCAGGTCCTGCAGAAACTGATGCGCCGCTAGCAATACGACTTGATAATGAATCCACCTTTGATTCTAGACTTCCAACCTTCGATTGTAGTTGGTTAACTATAACTTGAAGTTCGCTGATTGCTTCTGTAAGCTTCGTTGTGATGATACTTACTACTTCACCAAGTTGACGAATCTTTTCAGTATTAGGGTCCTGGAGAGCCCACTCGAACTCATCCATTACTGCTTCTTCAAGTTCTTTTCTATCATCAGGCATTGATATTGCTCCATGTGTTGTGTTCAAATGATGTGTTGCTGCTATAAACATTGCTTGCATAATTATTTTTACAAATTACACTTCATTGATAGTTTTTTCAACAAGTGCTTTTGTCTCACTCAATAATCTTTCAACAAGTGCCTTTGTTGCCGCTTCGCAGGTCAGTCTTATGACCGGCTCAGTTCCAGAAGGTCGAATAAGTATCCATCCGTCTTTTAAGATAATTCCAAGGCCATCGACAGTAATAATCTGTGATACATTATTCAATTCTTTAGGTAGTTCCTTAGTCACCTTATCCATGATTATGATCTTTTTATCACTAGGACATTGTATCTTGGTCTTCATCAATGGATATTGTGGAACATCATTAATCAATTCACCAAGAGTCTTCCCTGTGCGAGCCATTTTCTCCAGTACTCTGCATATTGCTAGGAACGGCTCAGGTGCAAGATGAAGTTCCGGAAGGATAAACACGCCACATGCTTCTCCACCCATGACTGCATTTTCCTCTTTCACCTTTCTTGCGACTTGGATGTCCCCGACTGGCGTTCTGATTGACTTTCCTCCCTGCCTCTCAACAATCTCATCCAGGACTAGAGAACTATCTACAGTGGTGACCACAGTTCCTCGTTTTGCTGTCATGAGGTAGTCTTGAGCGAGGAGCGCAATTGTCCTGTCCCCTCTGATGACCTCTCCATTCTCTGTAACAAAAACAACTCTATCGCTATCGCCATCATGTGCTATACCCAAGTCTGCACCGGTGTCTTTGACAATTTGTATGAGGTCTCCCAATGAGTCTTCATCTGGTTCGGATCTTCTTCCTGGAAAATGACCATCTAATTGCCCATTAATGGTAACAACCTTGTTTGCTAGTCGTTGCACAAGATAGGGTGTCAGAGTACATGCAGCACCATTACCTGGATCTACTACAATGGTGAATGATTTTGATTTGATTAGCTCTGTGTCACATCTCTCCAAAATGGCATTGATGTGTTCCTCTACTGCAGTCTCAATTTTATACTCGGTGCCAAGGTTGTCCCAAGTTGCTTTTGTGAATTTTTGTGACTCATAGATGTCCTCAAGTTGCCTCTCCTCAGCTTCAGTAAATCCCATGCTTGTCTTTGACCAGAACTTGATACCCGTATACTCTGGAGGATTGTGTGATGCTGTAACCATAAGCCCCGCATCGTACTTTCCCTTCATCGTCAGAAATGCAAGAGTTGGTGTTGGAATGATTCCAGCTCGAACGACATTGACTCCTGTAGAAATGATTCCTGCTGAGAGTACATCAGCTAGCATCTCTCCTGTTGTTCTTGCATCTCTTGCCAGTAATGCAGTTCCACCTCCAAGCATAGTTCCAAGTGCTTTTCCAAGGTTCAATGCCATCTCAAGATCGAACTCTTCGCCGTATATCTTACGTACACCTGTTGTTCCAAAGAGTCTGTCCTTCATTGGAGTCACTAGACATCTGATTGCTTACATTAAGAAAAAGATACCTAAAGCACAATGAACGATTCAAAATATATTCTTAACATATAATGCTGGAGAGAACTTATGCCTTCCTTCCAATACAACAGCTTAGAATTACATTATGTTGACGTTGATAGTCGCAATGACAGAACAAAAGGCATTCCGTTATTCTTTATCCACGGAGCTGGATCATCACATGTCTGCTGGTCACTACAGCTAAAAGAGTTCTCAAAAACCCACAGAGTGATTGCTCTTGACCTTTCGGGACATGGGAAATCAGAGTACAGTGAAGAAGAGGCTTCTATTAGCGAAGGATATTGTCGTGAAGTTGATGCTTTAGTTAACCATCTCGACTTGGACGAATTTGTTATGATTGGTCATAGTATGGGCGGCGGAGTAGCGATGTCTTACATATTGGACGGGTGCAAAAACATTCCAAAGGCTTTGGTCTTAGTTGACACTTCTCCTGACCTTGAACTCTCCAAGTTAGCTACAGGGCTGGTGAGAGAGGCTGTTGAAGATAGAATTTTCATGTTTAAATCTCGTGTCTATGAGGAGTTTTCTGATACTTACAAGATTAAGAAGTATGAAGATGAAGTTCGTTCTGCTCATCCCAACATCATGCAACGCGACTTGATTGCTTGTGATAAATTCGATATTACAGACAGAATCTCTGAAATTCATATTCCGACTTTTGTTATTGTGGGTGAGCATGATGATATCATTCCTCCCAGAGTGGCCTATGATCTCGTAAAGAAACTACCACATTCTGATATTGCAATTGTACGAAATGCTGATCACTCTCCTATGGTTGAACAGCCTGATGAGTTTAACCGACTCCTGCTTAAATTTGTCAGCTGGGCAGAAAACTATCATTGAATGTTAAGAGCCTGCATCTTTATATGCCATGGGATTTGCCAATCTTATTACTCGGTGATAGTTTCATGCAGCTGGACACTTTCTACACAAGTCTAATCCAAGTATTATTACTTGACGGGCTTGCACTGGCGCTTGGTGGTGCATTCATCATAACGAGCATCTGTGGCGTAATCCTCATGCGACGAACTACGGTGAATCTCAAATGGTGTCTTGGTACAATTGTTTCAATGGTCATTGGAGTCGTTTCTGGTGTCATTGTAATGACTTCTTTTGGGATCTTTAATGTCTGGGCTGGTTCTGGTATCTATGGCCTAATTGATGATGGTCTAGCAGATTGGACGGCTCTCATTTCGACTGAATTCAATTCATATAACTATCAACTTCTCTCTCTGGCATATCTCGGAGCCCTTGCGGGTCATTCGTTGGGATGCAGCATTGGAATGCACCGCAATGAGGAAGCTACTCCTTTTGGCATTCTATTTTCCATACTTGGTCTAAGTGTAATTGCAATCGGATTCACCTTTACACTGTTACAAATACTTCTCACATTACCGATTCTTATTTTATTCTCGATTGACGGGGTGTTTACCCTTTTATTTATCCTGAGCATCTTCTTGACTCAGAAAAATCAATCTTCAGAAAATACGGAATATTACTCGGTGGAGATAGAACAACCTGAATAGGACTCTCTCTTATATTATGGCTCGTGAATCTCTTGGACCTATTACCAATTTTCGGATTGGAATTTCTAAAAATCCAATAATGCGATTTCACACAGATGAAGCTCTCTTTTTTAGTAATGATAATTGTGTACTCCGTTTTTTTTCATTAACCACCAATATAGATAATAAGTACATTTGCAGCCAAATCTTGGAGTGTTATGTAAATTGAGGAAGGAAATTTCATTAATTCTATTCAGTATATTGCTGGCTTCAACAATCATTTCTAATACAAACATCAATTTTGTAATAAAAAGCAATACTGATGCAACTCTGCAGAATACTACGAATGTATCTGGTTTTGCCTCTGAACTTCAAGATACACAGCTACCTGTCTATGTGCCAGTAGATCAACAAATATTTGCAGATCCGTCAACTATACCTGACTATAGAGAGTCTGGATTGATCTTTGATGACATCTCCCAATATGAAGAGTATAGGAGAAGTGCCACTGTTGAATCAATCCTGGCGGATGATCCTATTCCTCCAAGTATATCTAATCTAGCTGGACTTCCACCAATTGGTGATCAGGGTTCTCAAGGCTCTTGTGTTGGCTGGGCATGGGGATATTATTGCCTTAGCCATCAGATAGCTGTGGCGAATGGATATTGGGATACTTCAGTATCAAGTCATCAGTTTAGTCCTGCATACATCTACAACCAGATTAATGATGGTACTGACTCTGGGTCTTATTTCTATGATGCGGCTATGCTCACAGAATCTTTTGGTTGTGCAACCATGACAAACATGCCTTATAGCGATACAGATTGCATATCATGGCCATCCGAAGCTGCATATACAGAAGCGATGAGCTATCGAACTCTGGAACCTGAATGGGATTCTCTCTATAGTGATAGTGATTTAGCTGTACTGAAAGCTTACCTTGCCGCCGGAAATACGGCTCTTATGGGAATCTTTACGAGAACTGCATTCTATGGTTTTGATAGTGAGAATAACATCTATACAACAAGTCATGCTACTGGTGCTTTGGGTGGGGGTCATGCAGTATGCGTCGTTGGGTATGATGATGACAAATCCACAACTGATGGACCCGGTGCCTTCTTATTAGTAAACTCATGGGGTTCTGATTGGGGTGATGGTGGTTTTTGGTGGATGTCTTATGAAGCAGTAAAAGACTCTAGACTTTCACAGTGTGTGTTCTATTATTGTGATGTGATTGAGCAACCTTATACTCCCAGTCTGACAGGATCTATCCGTGTCTCACATGAAAAAAGAGGGGATGTATTAGATGCAGGAATAATGATATCTCTTGAAGTGAATGGTTATGAGGAATACTACACATCTTTGAATTTTGGAGTATTAATGGCTGATGACTCTGGCCTCTATCAGAATCATCCATTTCCGGGCAATCATATCGTTTTCGACTTGAGTGATTTCTCTCCCTATCTGAGTACTAGATGGGAGAATGAGTTTATCCTATTGATTGGTGATTCTGTATGGCCCCTGTCTGGTGTTTTAGAGAGCTTTAGTGTTCATTCATATCTTTGGGATGTAGAAGCAACTTCTACTGAGACTCCGTATACAATTCACGACAATCAACCTCAAGAAGAGGTAAGTGCATTTCTAGCTATTCCAACGATTGAATTGGAAATTGATCCTTATGTGAGTGGAACTGTTGAGATCACTGGAACTGCACTGGGCGATTCTGCTGACACTATCATAGATACGGGATTTGAGCCTGGATCCTTTGAGCAGCCATGGTACACAAATGATGCGAATTCTGATAATGGTGATCAGTTATGGGGTGTAGATACCTACCATACATACACAGGAGGTAGTTCAATTTGGTGTGGAGGTTCTCCTTCATCAACTGCGGTCTACACTGAACACTTCATAATGCCAGTCTGGTATTGGCCAACAGGATGGACTCGCTATAGTGCTGGCCTGAATGAAAACAAATGGTATCCAATTGGCACATCAACACAATATCAGATACAAGCATCGACTGGAGGCATGTCTGATGTAAAGGAATGGGTGATTCAAGGACCATTGGACAGATCATCTGCCACGGAGCTCTGCCTCACGTTCTGGATGGATTATGAAGTTGACAACGCACAGGCCAATAATTTTGCTAGTGTACTCTATTCTACCAACGGTTCGTTGTTCTATTACCTTGAGAGATGGTGGGCTCCAGTGGGTGAAAGTTTCTCTTTTGTGGGTGAACAGGAGATTCTACTACCCGATGATGCAATCTGCTCTACTCTCTATTTTGCATTCATATTCCAAGGTGACTATACAGGTAGTATGACAGTTGATGATATTGATATCTGGGACATTGGCTCAGAATATGAAAATGATGCCGATTCCTATGCATATTGCTATGTTGATATTAGTGATTTTGGTTCTGCTACAATGTCTTTTGATTATTGGGCTGATGTGGAGGATGGATACGATTGGTTCAGTCCTGGGTATTATATCAGTGGAACATGGACTACTCCCTATACACTTGGTACTACTACTGATTGGGAACACTTCTCCTTCTCTATACCTACTAGTGCTACTAGAATAGGATTCTTCTTTCATAGTGATTCTTCAGTTGTTAGACAAGGCGTCTATGTTGATAATGTACAATTGATAAGTGAAATGGACCCGATATCATCAGTTGAGATTCTAATCGATGGAATTTCACAAGGCTATGCGTCTGGAGTGGGCTCGTGGACGTATTCATGGGATACAACTACTTTTACAGAGGAAGAACATGACGTTACTGCAAGAGCAACAATTGTAGGCAGTCTGTACACGGATACTGCCAGCACTCTTGTTGACAATACAGCTCCTCGTCTTGTGTCTGCAGTTGTTCCTTATCAGACAGGTGACAATATTACAGTAGCACTCTACGTCAACAGTCTGGGTGGCTCACCAATAAAAGATGTCAACTTCTGGTCAGGAAGTATTGCATCATACTTCTGCGGTGGCACAGTTGATATCATTAACGCAACAACTTACTTGGTTTGTTGCTATCTCTTGGATACAATACCTGAAGGTCATTATGAATTCCAGATGTATGCATTGGACTATGTGGATAATATCATCATTGTTCCAATGGCTTTGACTGTTGATAGAACAGATCCTCTGGTATCTACTCCTTCAGATATTGAATACAATGAAGGCTCGACAGGTAATTCTATTGTCTGGACTTGCACAGATTTGAATCCGGGCAATTATGAGCTGTATCGAAACGACGATTTAGTTTTATCTGGTGTATGGACTAACGGATTGAATTACTCCATTGATGGGCTCTCTGTTGGTACGTATACATTTACTATAACTTTCTGGGATCTTGCTGGGAACTCGATCTCTGACATTGTCATCGTTACGATCACTGCGAATGCCTCGACCAGCACTACCTCTAACACAACGACTAGTAACACAGAAACAAGCACAAACACACAAACCACTGATACAAATACCAGCTCACAACCATCAGAGATGTCTCCATTATCGATAATGGTGATGTTTGTATCTGCAGGTTCACTGGCGGTAATTATTGTAGTGATAATACTAATAAAACGCAAGAACTAGTTATGAATTAGTACTGGGATTTTAATCCCAGTTACGTCCTTTTTAATTTTCTTTACAGGAAAGGAAGAAATCATCTCTATTCTGTCCTAGTCACAAGAATAGTCGTAGAGTTGTCTACGCTTACTGTAGACTCAATCTGGGATTATCAATTCTCCTTACTCGAATTTAGTGGTTGACTTCGTTCCCATCGTATCACCGTGAATAAGATACCTCCAATTACGCCATAGATTCCTAATAGGAGTGCAAAAAGTCCTGTTGGTTCATAGTCTATCACCATCTGTCCAATAGAACCTATTATTGATAAGAAACCAACTAGGAAGAGAAAGCATGGGCAAATACAGTCATTTTTCATACTATCCTTCATGTCTATATAAGCGATGAATAAAAGAAACGGATTTACAACTACCAAAACCACAGCAAGCTCGAGAACGGCGTTTAGATCCATCATGAGAAAGGGAATAATGAACAATGCATTGTATATGATGATTATTTTCATTATTTCGATCGATGTTGTATAATCGGGCTTTCCTCTAGCCTTCAGACGTAAATCCGGTTCAAGGATTCCGTGTGTCCTCATCTGGAAGAACTCATCCATATTATCCAATTCTTTTAGGAGCGTCGGAAGACGTCGAGAGGATTTGGTATCTACCCACCATGGTGATTCTCCATATTGTTGTATGATAATGCCATCATCTCCATCAATAGTAATGGTGGTATCATCATTCATCTCAAATTCGATACTAAGTATCTGTGGGAGATCAAACATAGTCTGGAGTCTCTCTCGTTCCTCGCCTGACGCTAGATGCTCAGAGAGGTCCTTCCTCATGACCTGCTTCGCTTGCTCTCTAAGATTTTCAGAGAGATTCTTACACTGCATCCTGGCGCAGCTTCCTAGTACTATATACCATCCTTCGACCTCTCCCCAATCTCCTAGGTATATTGGTCTAATAATCAAGCAACGCGTGTCATCATGTGCCATGATTGTGACAGGTACGCCAATGACAAAGTCATAGGTAATGTATTCAAGAAGATCAAAGAGGAATTCCGCATTCTCTTGCTGATAGATCGTGGGGTCTGATGAATAGAAAAACATCCCATCTTTTCTGAAGATTGAGATACTATCAAGAGACAACTCCCGTGCATACTTCTTGAGTATCTCCTCTGCTTCCACTATCAGTTCTGGTTTTTCTGCACGTTCCATTGTCAATCTCACTCAGAACGCCAATCATTTGGCTGTTTGTCTTTTTCAGCCACTTTTAAAATGCATGTTCAACATCTCGCGAAACCTTATTAGGTTCATTCGACCCCTTACGGTTTGACCGCATACTAACGATTCACATGAATTTGCAGAACGGGGACCTAGGATGTATACATGCACAGACTCTTCATATAACGATATCACAGTCAAAATTATTAGTCCGGGTCTCTTTAACATCCGGAGGGTTGTTTTATGAGTAGTACCTATGACTTCCTCTTTAAAATCGTTGTATTAGGAGAAGGTGCAGTTGGTAAGACTGCCATCGTCACGCGCTTCTCCCATGGCTTCTTTAGGACTGACTATAAGACAACCATTGGGTCTCAATTTGCTGTCAAAAATGTAGAGATTATAAAGCCTGATTCGAGCAAAACGACTGTTAAATTGCAGATTTGGGACGTAGCGGGTCAATCGCGGTTCCAAATTCTTCGTCCAATGTACTACCGAGGAAGCAGCGGCGGACTCCTAGTATTCGATGTGACACGGCGAAGGACTTTCATTGTACTTGAGGAATGGCTGGACGAGTTGAAGAAGGCGATAGGCAAAGATATTCCCCTGGTGCTCGTAGCAAACAAGACTGACCTTCCTGACCGTGTTGTGGAACCTTCTGAGG
>JAEOUN010000039.1 GCA_016839245.1 Candidatus Thorarchaeota archaeon | reverse complement strand
GTTTCATAGGTGAAATTCAATACTCTTCGATTTTAAGGTCAGGAATACGACTGAAGTGTTTTGGGTTCTTTGTAAGTAATATTTCATTGTTCACCAATGCTATCGCTGCAATCATAGAGTCTTCAGGATCAATTGGCTGCCCCTCTTTGATCAATTGACCATGAATGAGTCCACCACGTGCTGCACACTCGGAATCAAGAGCTAACGTACCCCACGACTCCAAGGCATCCATAATCTTCTTCTTTTCAGAGGATGTTTTCTTTGTAAGACTGATTCCAACGAACAGTTCAAAGATTGAGGGGGACGAGATGTTCGTAGCTATGGACTCTGCCTCAAGCATCTTTATCTTATCCACTGCTTTCTTCTGCCCTCTCAAGAGATCGATGATGAATGATGTATCAAGAAGCATTACTCGGACATCTCCGCGACTAATTCTCTAATCCGATCCTTACTTTGCGACCTGATTGCTGTGACTGCTTTCTCAATCACTCTGATATCATCTTCATCTAAGACCCCAGCAAGCTCGCTAAGTCTTATCCTCGAAGTCAATCGATTTATTGTGTCGCTGAAGCTCTCGCCGGGTTTCTTTCGGGCTTTGAGGCGCGCGTATGCTTCGTCTGAAACAGATATTGTTTTGTTCCCCATGATTATATGTATATGTCTGTGTACTTATAAATTCCTCGCGACTAGAATCATTATTGACTTTTCATGTCACTATCGATCATTCAGAGCTGGAAGAGGTACGGGCCTTCGACGGGGTCAGGTTAACTGGGAACTTTCCCTCTGCCTGTCTTGTTGAGCCACCCTTTCATTTTTTTTGATTTCATTCAGAACGAGTTGAACCTATTTTCATTCATCATCTTGTGCATTTAATTTTTCAAATATCCACTCAATAAGAAATGCAGAAATTCCAAGTCTGTTAAGTATCCGTGCAGTTACGTTCTTTGCAGGTTCAAGATTCAGCTCTAATCCCAATATGATTGAATTTATCGATTCGATAGATAATTTGGCAGTTACTAACATTCTAGCTATCCATTGTAACCAATCCTTTTTACTCATTTCAAAAAAGGAATGTAAATCCAGCCAAGATTTTGAACCATCATTATACGATGATAAATCTTGTAAGTCATTTGGAGAGTCGATGGCAGCTATAACGATATCTATTATGGCTTCTTCATCACAGTCCTCTTGGATCCCAGCAATAATGGAATCTACGATATCTTCTGATATTCCTCTCTCTCTAAGGAGCCGTGATAGACGGGTATGTGATACTACAAAACAATCATCATTCTTAGGAGGCTCAAGATTAATCGTACGCACCTTCGACTCAAAAATATCTGTAATAATTTCCTGTCTAGTTCTAGCTGGATGTTTGATTAATTCCTTCTCTACTTTTCTTATCTCTTTGACAAGAGTATCTCTTTTCCTCAAAGAACCCACATCCATGAAAGAATTGTAATCAATCGATTCCAATGTATTTTGACTTAAATAATCCTTTAATTGATATTTAGAGAAAAGAATAAACTACTTGTTCGAATCAATCAGATGGATAGGGGTATAGGCTGACGGGGTCGGGTATTCGGGGAACTTTCCCAATACCTGTCATTGTTGAGCAACCCCTTTTCATTTTTCACCCATTGATTATTGTGAGTGGACTTTCTATTTGTCATCGAATCCAATTAATAATATGATCAACCACTCTATCACATTACTAGAGACTCCCCGCTTGGAGAGGATATCTCTTATCTCTTTCTTAGCAGGTTCATAATTCGACTCCAATCCTTCTATAATTGAGTTAATTAATTCGGTGAGTACTTTGGATGCTTCCAGGGTTTCCATTAGCCAATATTAAGGAGTCTTTACCTGAGAATAAATTTATAGGATGATTAGTCCATTTAGAGATGGGCTTTGTCGTTTTAGGAGGAACTAGTACAACTTTGTTAAAACTTAAAATTGTATCAATAGCGATGGTGCTATTGGTTTCTTCTGCTGTGATAACTGGAATCCTAATGGTTTCGAACTACGGTTCCAGTTCTTTTAAAGAAAGCAGGAGAACAATGGCAGTAAGTCCTGAATTGTCTGACTTTTCTCAAGAAGGGTCAAATTCAGTAATGAAATTTGGAAATCTAACTCTAACTGTAAGAATTGTTGAACCTGAGAAGCATATGCTCATGACATACGAAATGAATAGCCAAAAATCAACATTGGAATTTATAGTGTCGAGTGAAGAATCTGGAAGGTACCAAACAAGTATTTTCATTGATGGACAGTTGCTATCTCTTCAGGTCTTCGATAGCAACATATTGGCACCTATATCAATCCCCAGCCCAGTGAGGTCTAGCCAACCTGCTTCAATAGAAGGTTACTCAAGTCCATCTCTTCAATATACCTATGCTTGGTGGGATGGCGTGAAACAGGTAACTGGACCCTCATATCTTATCAAGTACCATCATCCAGATAGAACTTATTATCAAATTCCCACTTTTGCTGATTGGGGGATAGTTGGCAACCGAGCTAATCATAATCAACTAAACCATGATCTCTCCCAAATTGCGGCCGCGGGAGGATGGAGTCTCGTATGTTCCGTAATTGGTGCAGCCCTTGGTGCCATGGTGGGTGGTGTTTTTGGCGCTGCCGCAGGGGTTCTCATCGGAGGCGTTCTTGGATATCTAATCGGATACTTCAGCGGTGCAATTCTCTTAGATGAACAGGGCTGTATTTTTTGGTGGTTTGGAATTGCGTTCTTCAACTGGTTTAAGGCGAACGCCTGGTGGTTGGTCTCGAGTCCATTTGGTTGGGGCGCAACGATTGCACAATTCTCTTTAACAGGTTATTTACGAGTTGGAAGTTGGACTGCTTGGGATGCCCCCGGCCTAGGAAATCCATAGATACGAATCATGCAAAAGGATGTGAAATAAACTCGTGGAATTATCTGTTAGGTTTTACAATACACTTGGACTTCTTCTAATCATAATCGGACTTGGATCCCAGATTTGGATGAGTTTCTTTCAAACTGAGCATTTAAGCATTAATGATGGCTTGTTTATGATTAGTCTGATACTACTCATGCCCGGGAGTGTCTGGATTGTTTCTGAGAACATCAATCGGTTATTTACCATGTATCATAGAATAAATTATGCAACAGCATTAATTGGTCTTGTAGGACTGAGTGTACTCATTGTTTTTAGACGATATCTTGAGAGCCTATTACCATTTCCAAATGTATTGATTGTTTATTTCTTGATTTTTGATATGTCTTGGGTCTTCTTGCTTGGACTACTCTTGGGGGTATTCAAAAGAACTATGAATAGAGTAAAAGTCACAAACTGAGCGCTCATCCCCTCAGTTTTTTATTTCTAGCTGTGCAGGAATAACCTATTGCTTTGAATTCCCTGATTCTCTTTGCACTTGTTTTTCCAGCCTACTTATCTCGAATCGCGGGATGGATAATTGGACTTACACTGCATAATGTGAATGAAAAGGAGTCATTCTCGTCTTCCATCAATCACCTCCTATGTTTTCTACTTCATAGAGGTAGAAGCAGCTTGCTTACAATTCCTATGGAATTGTGAGTGAAGTACGGGCCTTCGACGGCGGGGAATGCGGTGCAATCGTACAGGTTGCCCACAGCACACGGCAGAAACTTGCCCTTAGCCTCTCTTGTTGAGCCACCCTTTTCATTTTCTAGTTGTGTTATTCATCTAGTCTGGTCCATATCAAACTTGGAACTCAAATCACAAGTATTGAGTACATTAGAGAATTTCCGTAGTTGACTTCATATCTTCACTCGTTTGAATTATGTCATTCCTTTTTCTTCTCCGACGAAGAACCCTGCTGAGAGAAATGATAGTTATGACGCCGATGGTTCCAACAGCTATCAATAGGAGATCTTGGTGGTCCGAGAGAAGAAGTGCATCAAGACTACCTCCTGTTGAGGTTCTGAGAATAGTACCATCGGATCCCACACCCCATCCATGTTGCTCATCAACGAAGCAGACTGCTATCATTCGATTACCTCTGTCAGTAGGAACTGATTGTTGATACCAAGTTCTACCTCCATCCGGAGTGTGCATCACCGCTACTTCAGTTCCCACGATCCATCCGTGCTGGTCATCAATGAACTGAATATCTGTACAATACGGTGATCGAAGTCGAAATGATGGTACTCTTCCGGGAATAGGCAGAGTCTCCCATGTCTGATCCTGTCTCATATGGAGGAGGAGACTGTCACTGACTCCCCATGCAACATTACTTTCTGGGAATGAAAGACTCCACCCACCTCTATCCAATACCTGCTTCCATGTTTCTCCACCGTCTTCACTGTGGTAGATACCATTGAAACCGATTGCCCATACATCATTCTCAGTCAAGAAATGCATATCTCTAGGATTATCGCTAAAGGTCCAACCCGATACATTCTGCCATGTCCTGCCACCATCAGTTGTTTTGTATAGAATCTGCATCGTGGCAGTCCATCCGTGTGTTTCATTGATGAATTCTACAGTGCTCATTCCAGACAGTCGACTATTACCAACTAGTGAGATATCCCAAGACTCTCCACTATCGTTTGTGAAATAGAGACACCCGAGTCCTGTCACCCATAGAGTCTGCTCATCCACTACGTCTATTTGCATAAACAACTGTGTATCATCTACAAGTGTAGCTTCCCAAGACTCTCCTCCATCTTTGGTATGTAAAATAATACCTCCTCGAGTTATGTTTGGGTACAATATTCCAACAATCCATCCGTGAGATGAATTGATGAACTCAACATCTTGAAAATCTACTTCAGGGTAGTCGCTCTCGAGGGAAATCCATGTTGTTGTCTGAGTCTGCATAGATTCAATAGCTGCTGCATCCACTAAAGCAACAATCGAAGTTGTGCATCCACATACAAGGAAAATAGCTAATAAAGCAGTTCCAAAGTTGAAATAGATTCTTTGTGATTTGAAGGGGAGTTCCTTTGCCATATTACGATTCATTCCCTATGTGATTTATTTCTTATTAAATTCAAATAGGTACTGGATCACCACCAGGTTTCCCACCACCTGTATCTATATACTGATATGCAATGTCACATCCTAGATAGATATTTCCCGAATTATAGGCTTTTATCATAATTCTGACTCCAGCATATCCTGAGGGAAATGTCCACGATTTGGTGAATGGTGCTGAGGAGTCTGATCCTTTGTATTGATAAGAGGTCCAAGTTCCCGAACTATCCTTGTATTGTACATAGAATTCTACCTTAGAAACCTCTGCTAGACTTCTTGCGGTTACAGATATTAATGATTCATCGACTTGCCAGCTTTGAATTAGTGATGATGCCTGAATTGGGCTTGAACTATCTAGAGGATCATA
Source organism: Candidatus Thorarchaeota archaeon (assembly GCA_016839245.1). The sequence continues at coordinate 57,255 of JAEOUN010000039.1, read as the reverse complement.
GTTCCAAGCAATTTCAGTACCGTCGTTAATTGCATCACCATCGGAGTTTGGATTATTTGGATCTGTATTATATTCGATGACTTCCTCGAAATCCGAGAGTGCATCGTTGTCGCTATCATAATCGTAAGGATTGGTGTTCCACGTATAGAGTTCAGCGTCATTTGTTAAACCGTCTCCATCATCATCATCACCTGCACACAACCAGCTAAGTACATCGAAGAATGTTCCGCTTGATCCGTCATTCTGAATTAAGCCCATATGGCTAATTCCATCATAGGTTTCTGATGTAATTGTAGTTCCGAACGAAAGGTGTGCCCTCCCAACAGCAACCAATGGGTCGCTCTGATCAAAATGAATTGCGTAAACGAGTGGGCTCAATAGTGTGTCAATGCCTGCTCCAGTATACCACTCTATATCATAGGAGTAACTCATGGGATCTGCATTTAGATTAATAATTAGAGGGGATATTGGACATACCGAGTAATAAACTGGACTAGGCCAATATTGTCCATAATTACCAAAAACTCCACCCATTAAAGATAGGACAAATGCCCAAGAATTAATTGGATTGGCAATCCAAGTTCCATGATTTGGCGTCCCTAATGTGATGACTTTGTCAATAGTAATCCCCTCTGTGTCTAAATGATCTCTATAAAGTCCAAGCATCTCTCGTGTGATTATTCCCCCCATACTGTGAGAGACTATAGACACATGCGACCCAGAGGGCAAATCGGTTAACTCATATGCAAAATGAGTAGCATATTCAGAAATTGATGTAGTATAATGAAGTGCATTGATTTGAAGAAGATCATCAGGTAATTGAAGTCCATAATGCTCAAAGTAATCAAAGTATCTTATCTCGGAATAGCTATATTCTATATTATTTGCAATAAACCAATTTCTCATTGTTAAGAAGTCGTCGTTAGACCCAAAGTATCCATGTACAAAGTATAGATATCTATTAAGAGGATATTTCATCTCGCTTTGCGCTGTAACTATGTCCTCGACACAAAAGTTGATTTGTTTTATTGACTCCAATGAGCTGTGTATCATCCAAGAAATGAGTAACGCTCCAGCCTTGGCATCAATTGGTGCATTGAATCCAACAATCTCTTCTTCCATCGGTGAATAACATGCCAGTACAAATGCTCGTTGTGGACAGGCTTCTTTTATGGTCGTATATACTTCATTCCAAGGTGTTGTTTTTCCATTAGTTTCAAGGCCCTCAGGAACTCCATGACCTATTATAATGGCATAATCTCCTGTTAAGTCAAGTGAATTCAGACTTTGAAATTCTCTTATTCTCATATCTGATACTGTATCCTACAAACTGAGTTTTATCTCGTCTAGTCCAATGTCAATACTGCTATCTCCAGATTCTGTCTTTAAAATCCAGAGTGTTGGTTCTTTTGAAAGGTCAAAATTGATGACTGCAATTACAGGTGTTATCACTATCAGAATCACTAATGTGCATAATACTACTCTCTGTGAATTCAATTATTCCTACTCCTAACCACGAATTTTCAACTCCATTGACAGATATTTTCTATTTCTTCATATTGCTATTGAATTTGAGATGATCGATACCTGATTATGAAGTCGATATTTTATGCAATGCATTGTTTGTTATAAGCAAACTGGTTCTAGAACACATTACAGCTTATGTGAAGTGCTGAAATGGCCATTGCCTCCGTATCTATTTGTAATAGGGTCAATTTATACTCATATTGAAAGGATACCTCTGCAGAATAAAATGTCTTACTTTATCCATCTCAGATGGATAGAGGTACGGGCTGACGGAATCAGGTTAACTGGGAACTTTCCCTTGCCTGCTGTTGTTGAGCCACCCTTTCATTTTTCACCCATTTACTCATTCTAGTGGATTCTCTATTTGTTATCTGGGTGGAAGTCTCTTCTTTATTCTCTTAAGCATGAACTGCGTCTATTTCCTCTGAACTAATCGAGATCTAAGTAGGGTCTGCTCTTGAAAGACAACTGAGTTTATATGTATTCATATACATATGTATGATGATAGAGATGGCGAAGAACATAGCAGTAGCTGATGATGTGTATGAAGAACTTAAGCGTCTAAAGAGAAGAGATGAGAGTTTCAGTGAATATCTTCGAAGACTCCTTAAAACACGACGTGCGATTTCTGAACTTGCAGGAACTGCAACTATGAGTTCTGAAGAATGGATGAGGATGAAGGAACTAAAGGCAGAACAGGCAGATCTTGATGAGGAGAGGTCTCTTTCTATGCTCTCTCAACAGACTGAGGGATGATACCATGCCGCTCTTTGACACTGGATATCTAATCGATCTCATAAAAGGAGACCTTGGTGCTGTAACGAAGGCAAAACAAGTCGATTCTGGTTCCGATGTTAAAGCCATCTCTGTGGTGACAGTTCATGAGTATCTTCGAGGGGTATTTTACTATCATATGGACAAGAAGACCCTGAAGTCTAAACTGAGTAAAGCCCTGATTGACCTTGCACATTTTGAACAACTGGACTATACTGCTGAGGTAGCTCGGGAAGCAGCACGAATTGATGCTAGTCTATTTCGTCAAGGCAAAAAAATTCCCTTTGCGGATGTCATCATAGCTGCAACAGCTAAGCATCACAATCTACCTCTCATAACTCGGGACTCTCATTTTAACTCTGTATCTGATCTAATTGTGATAGACTATTGAACTGATTGAAAGCGATTACTCAGATTATTCAAGTTCTATAGCGGAAGCTGCGGATGAAAGAAGCCGAGAGTTCCTCATCTTCCATCAATCACCTCCTGTGTTTTCTACTCATAGAGGTAGAAGCAGCTTGGCTCACGATCTCTCAAGGTTGTGAGTGAAGTACGGGCCTTCGACGGCGAGGAATGCGGTGCAATCGTACGGGTTGCCCACAGCACGGCAGAAACTTGCCCTTCCAAGCTCGTTGTTGAGCCACCCTTTTCATTTTTCACCCATCTATCAAACTCAGTGGACTCTGAATTTACTATCTTGGTGGAAGTTTCTTCTCAATACATTTCAACAGCGGATTATGCAGGAGTTTATATATCTACATCTACATATGTAGATTGTGAGTACTATGACCTCGAAGACTATCTCTGTAACAGGTGATGTCTACAATCTCCTCAGAAAGATGAGGTTGCCTGGAGAGAGCTTTGGCGATACTATTGCCCGACTCTGTCGATCAAAAACATCTGCATCCTTGCGTCTTTGGGCGGCGTCCTCTGATGGTTGGAGTGACTTGACATCTGATGAGGAAGCTAGACTTGAAGACACTCTTGAGAGAATACACATCAACCTACGTCCCGAAGAGGTTGATCTCAAGTGATATTTCTAGATACCACCTTCCTTGTTGATATTTTGAGAAAGGATAATGCAGCAATCTCTTGGCTGAGTGACTTAGAAGAACAGGCTTTGTATACTTCTGAGGTCAATGTCTTTGAACTCTATACAGGTCTCTTTCGAATATCAGAGAGTTCTAAAACAAAGCATAAGAAGAGAACCTTTGAACTCGAACAGCTTCTCTCTCGAATGGAGGTTCTCTCGTTTGACCGAAACTCGGCCATTGAATCTGCAAAGATCTACTCCCATTTGATGAATAAAGGTGAACCTATTGGCGCTCGCGATATCATGATTGCTGGTGCAGCACTCTCTAGAGGAATAACGCGATTTGTGACTCGTAATGTCAGGGAGTTTCAGAGAATTCCAACTCTGAGTGTCGAGTCCTACTAGACTGACACAGCACATGAATTGTCATCTATAAGGGCTAGAGTCGATACTGACGGAAACACGGTGCAATCGTACAGGTTGCCCACAGCACTGAGGAATGCCCTGTGCCTGTCTGTTGAGCCACCCTCTTCATTTTTCTATATTTGAGCTATTTTTCATCAATCTGATAAGCAGTGGTCCTCAGGTAATAGATGAACAATTGATTTCGTACAAACAAATCGATTGATGTTTCTAATTAATGGAAATAATAAAATGTAAGAATCATTGGTGTCAAATATGTTTCAATAAATGCAGCCACAAGAATGAAAATTATCCCCCATAAGGAAAATCTGAAAATTTTTTTCATTTGGTATGAAAAATAGGTTCTTGTATCATCGAGGCTTTTTCCTTTGAAATACTTTTCTAGAAGATTCAAGACTGTTTCAGATATTACAAGACCAGAAGCTACACAAAAAGAGAACCCTAAACACTCTAGTATCATGTGGGGCAGTAAGCCATATAGTACAAATAACCAATTAGACAAAATATCTGCAGAAATCATTACTCCCGCCAAATAGCTTTGAAATACAATTTGCATTATAGTTGGAATTAAGAAAAATATCGCGCCAAATCCGTAGTAGACGTATGCTAGATATACATTGTTTACGATAATTTCTAACAGGATATTCATAGTTGGTTCATAATTGAAGGCTGAATTGGGACTTGGTGCTGTTCCAATATTGATTGAATTAGCATTTATAAGATAAAATGATAAAATCGATATTAGCGGCATAAGCCACACGAATAATCCAGTAATTATGTATTTCCAGTCAGTCTTATCAAGAAGGAATAGTCTTGACTTCTGTTTAACTGGAAACATTGCAACACTCAGCTCTAAGATTTTGTCAGAGAATCTTTGGTTGTACTTTGTATTTCTATATATAAATAGGAAATCAATTAGGCTGAAAGGCGAAATTGATCTGATAAAAGCCCTTACTGAAACTGCTGATAATGACCTTTTTCCAGCAACTCTTAGACCCATAAGTGATTTTCCAAGGGACACGCCTAATAATCCCTCTATCAGGAAGTACGGGAAAGCAAGGCAGAAAAAAAGTAGTTCACTGGCTAAATTACTTGGGCTCAAGAGAGTTGGAATAATATCTGAATAACTAATAAAATAATTAATAGCTATATTGAAGAAAAAAGGTGTACCTTTAAAATATCCTACAATGATTGTATGAATTGAAATCAGTAATATTAAATCAAAAATTCCCGCGATCCACCTCTGACCTGGTAGCCCCACAACAAATTTTTCATTAGTTTTTTCTTCTAACTTAGCCTTTTCTTTCCTTTTCCTTATTTTCTCATTCAAATTATAAATCCCCTCTCATAATTGCGTACAACCTTAGAATCTCGTTTTCTCATCAATTTCGCCTATTTGGAGAGTTTCCTTGTTGCGATATGTTTTTGATTCTAGTTTTAATAATCGGGTGTGATATAAGAAACTCCAGACGCTTTCCAATATTGGCATATACTATATTATACTCAACCATTTTTTTCAATGCCGAGATAATCGCTTCACATCCCACTAAAGATGCTGCAAAGAGATCTGCTTTGGTTTCCCACTGCCTTGTAAGCCAAGGGATCAATAAAATCGGAGGTACTAAAGCAACGAAGAATAAGCCCATAAGTGATAGAACTTGCAGAGTATTAATCATAATGGAGCTGAAATCAAAAATTAGATATGCTAAACCTAAATTGATGAGGAGTAATGGCGAAACCATTGATACAATCAATATCTTCATAAAATGCCCATAGTAAATGTGACCCAATTCATGAGCAGCTATAGCTGTCATCTCTTCCTCGTTTAAAACTTTCTCAAGTTCGTCAGATAATGCTATTATAGCGTTGTTGCCAATTCCTAATTGAAAAGCATTAACAACTTTAAGTCCTGGTCGGTCCAGAAATCCAATCGAACGAAATTGAATATTCGTTGATTCCATAGTTCTTAACAAATTTGGATAATGCTCTGGTTTTATTGTTCGATATCCTTTTGGCAAACGAGTAGTGTTCTTGAGTGAAAATACTATCAACAGCAATGCCAATGTAAGTAGTCCGTCAATAGAAATCAGAAGAACAATTGGAGACACCTCTCTTAGTGGTTGTAGAATCACCATCAAACATGCTAGAGTTATTATGAAATCATAGAACACTACATTGAGAATGGAGTGTCGGAGGAAGAGAGTGAAACTTGCCTCTATGTTTCGCCATTTCACTTCCAGATTATATCTCAGTTTCATTATTCCAATTTGTGTAATAATGAGAAGTGGAATTGCTATCAATGCAACTAAATATGCCTCTATAAGAGTATGAAATAATCCCACCAATAACAATGGTATTAGGATTGTGCCACTAAGCAACAAGAGTCCTGATAGAATCATTATTTTAAGAGCAACACCTCTTAACTTTTCTTTGGGAATCGATTTCGTTTCAGATTTTATTCTCATCACCCTCTAGTATGTCTTAGATAGTGAGGAAAGGCGCACCTTTCCTCTTAGATTCAATTATAGTCCAATAATAGTCGATGCTACAGCGATCCCTACACCAGTAGCAGAAAGAAATGCTGTAAGTGCAGCCATTTCAGCCCACCCTAGAGCAACTAATCCTGCAGCAATAACAGTTGCTACTGAATACACTATACCCATTTGAACAAGGGAATTCACATAATCGTTAAATGTGGGTGGATGTCCCAGAAATAAGGTAAAATAGATATATTGTCCACAGGATATTCCTACTCCTGTGGTAGGCATCACAGACATTGTAGGATAGATCAATCCAAATCCATACCATGCAAAACTAATTGCAAAGGGTAGCATTAATATGAGTACTGAAGTTCCCAGCAATGCTTTCCTTTGCTCTCGTTTATTTTTGTTTTTGGTCTGAGAAAGTATTGGTTGTTCCACTATTGCTTCTAGCAGAATATCACTCATTTCTAACTCAACTCCTATTTTCACGATTTCTACACTACTGAATGGTGTATGTCAATAATTATTTCACAAGAATATAAAGGCCATGCAAGTTCATTCTAGTAGTGGTTGTAATTATGCCTTGTCTGTAGATGTAATCGGAGGCAAAAGAGACCCAGCATATAGATATCTATTAAAAAGGTATTTATTCCATATATTAAAAATATTATAAAATTAATTAAATAGTCGGTTTTTATGATTATTACTTTATAGATGGTCAATCGAATGTAATTTTTTTGAGTATTACAATTCTTTCATCTAATTTGAAAATCCTTTCTGATTCCGATTATTTTAGGCAATTCATCTCAGATAGACTTTGGGTACGAGCTGACGGGATCGGGTATACGGGGAACTTAACCTCTGCCTGTCATTGTTGAGTCACCCTTTCATTTTTCACCCATCTATCCAACTCAGTGGATTCTCTAGTGATGATTGTTCTATCCCCCAAGAATCTATGAAGTTATAAGTAATTATCAACATTATAAGTTATGATAGATATGGGTGAAACAACAACTATTCCCTTGTCAAAGGAAACCCGCGATCTCTTGAAGAAATATGGTCAGAAGGGAGAAACCTATGACGAGTTAATCCGTCGTCTCCTTGAAGTAGCTGAACAGGTCGAGTTTGCCAGAAGGCAGAAACGAATTCTTGAGGAAGAGGAGTTCGTTCCCCTTGACCAGGTATAGTGTCTTCTTGTCTAAGACTGCAGTGGCTCAATTGGATCTACTAGACTCCAAGGAGAAGAATAGAATAAAATCGAGTCTGCTGGAGCTCGAAGACGATCCCTTTCGAAGACGTTCTGGAGCTGATATCAAGAAACTCGTGACACATGATGAGCCACCTCTTTTCCGATTACGTATTGGGGATTACAGAGCAATATACTATGTAGTAAATTATGATGTTCGAGTCACTGAAATAATCCATAGAAGCAGAGGTTACAAGTGGTTGGAATAATCTCTCACTGAGGATACGAGGTATGGACTGACGGAGTCGGGTATTCGGGGAACTTTCCCTTGCCTGTCTTATTGAGCCACCTTCTTCATTTATTCTGGTTTCATTATCTATCCAGTACAAAATAGATTCAAATCATTAATGACTTCTAGACTGACAAGTTAGTAAACAGATTATACACTAGATAGAAGGTCACATATTATGCCACCGTCTGCAGTGAGGACAATCAGAGAACTACTCTATTGGCAATACTCCAAAATAATTTCCTCCTCAGCCGGTTTCGGTAAGAATCAGTTTGGTTTTATAATGAGTCGTTTCAAGAAACTCAAATCAGGAGAAATTGAATGGTCTGGATCCATTCAAGAATACATTCGCGAACGTGAGATGCCAAATCAATGCATCTACTGCGGATCAACTCAGAACCTCTCTTATGACCATCTCATACCCAGAAGCAAAGGAGGTCCTGACACTCCTGATAATGTTGTAATGGCATGCAGGGAGTGCAATTCCTCAAAGGGAGGAAGAGGCTTGTATGAATGGTTCAGACTTGACAAAAGAAACGAAGTTCCTCGGATAGCTGAAGGTAAGTACTTGAAACTTCTTTATCGCTTACACAAAGAAAGAGGAAGTCTGGACATAGGAAGAGAACAGCTTGAAACGTTGTGTTCGAATTGTGAACTTGATCATCTCTGTGATGAATCCGCTCTAACGGTCTATTGTCTGGAGAGTGTCCTGACAAAGACTCGGTAGCGGAAGCTGCGGATGGAAGAAGTTGAGGTTTCCTCATCTTCCATCAATCACTTCCTATGTTTTCTACTTCATAGAGGTAGAAGCAGCTTGTCTTGTGTTCCTTCGGGAATGCAAGAGAGGTACGGGCCTTCGACGGGATCAGGTTAACTGGGAACTTTCCCTCTGCCTGTCTTTGTTGAGCCATCCTCTTCATTTTTCACCCATCAATCCAACTCAGTGGATTCTCTCTACAAAGCGGAAGAAAACATTAGTAAATGAGTTTATATTTATTCATGCACATATATACACAGAATGTGATAACAATGGGGTACAAAACTATATCACTCTCTGATAGGGCATACAAAATTCTCAAGACTGCCAAGCGAGAAGGCGAGAGTTTTAGTCAGGTCGTTATTCGGCTTGCCAGTAAGCGTTCTCTTGATGATTTTGTGGGTTGTATCTCAAGTGAATCTATTGACAAGCTCTCCGATGCCATGGAAGTATTTCGAAAAGAGCGCGGTATAACATGGTCCGAAAGTATGGAAGAGATGTTAGGATGAATATACAATGATTGCAGACTCCTGTTTCATAATTGATCTTATGCGCGAGAATGAACGTGCACTCCAAAAATTAGATGTCATCAAGAGAGAGAATCAATCACAGTATATTGCCTCTCCCACAGTTATGGAGTTAGCTGTAGGTATTGAGCTTGCTGCCTTACCAAGAGCAGAACTAAAGAAAGTAGATGATATTTTGTCTGGTTTTCAAGTGATATCATTGGATGTTTCAGCTGCATGGCATGCAGGAATTGAAATTGGACGCTTAAGGAAGGCTGGACATATTATAGATCCGATTGACGCACAAATCGCAGGAATTGCACTTCAAAATGATGAAACAATTATCACTCGAAATGCAAAGCACTTTCAACTCTTTGAGGGTTTGAAAGTTGAATCCTATCAATAACTGAGGTTCGAAAAAAGAAATGAGAGGATGACTCCCATTTCCATTTTAAACCTTTGAACGTTCTGCCTGTCTATGTTGAGCCACACTCTCATTTTTCATCCATTTATCTAATCTAGTGGATACCCTATTTGCTATCTGGGTGGAAGTTTTTCTTAATACGATTCAACATAATCCCAGATCTACCAAAAAATACCCAGAGTCAAAACAACTTCAAACACCAGTTAATGATTGTAGTAATATGCATAATAATGTAACAAAATGTATCAAAATGCAATTATTTATAAAGAAACTTATCAAATAGTTCCCTATGAGAGTAATGATCAATCTTCCTAACGATCAGGTAGAGGTCCTTGATGCTTTAGTCGAAAAAGGAATGAGCCCCACAAGAAACGCACTAGTTCAACAGATAATTAGTGCTTTTCTAATGGACTTGAAGAGTCAAAAACCAAAAGAGAATCCGAACTTCCTTCAGTCAGCTCTTGGAGCTCTTGCTGGTGTATTTCTTTTTGGTCTGGGCGTCACAGTACTAAGTGATATTTTCAGTGGTGAATAATGGATGAGCGAATTGGACAGATTTTTCGCAAATGTACCCATTGGTAAAAAATTCCTTTTCAGTAAGAAGGAAAATCCTACAATTTTGCAGGGTTTCAAAGAAACTATTTTGGGCGAACCACGCTGGGGGCTCCCTCCTCAATTAAGACGAGGCAATTTACATGCAATAGATTATGGTGATGCATGTGAAATACACATGGATCGATGGAATCCTGAAACGCATCCTTGGGAACATCTACGAGATGATGCTCCACACTTGCTCGCCTTGATGTTGGTTGGTGGAATTGGAGTAGTAAAGCTGACTTGGCAGTGGCTGAAGGGTATCTCTCAAAATAAAGAAGGCATAAGTCCGCAGGCATAATAATATTGAAATCACGAAACATGCATCAAAACAATCTAAGTTGTCACCATCCTATTTTGCAAGTTTCAACGATCTTAGTTTAATCAAGGATTTCGAAGGGCCAAATTGGGTTATCAGGTAATACTCTGCACTTGTTTTGTTGAGCCCCCCTTTCATTTCATCAATCTACTCAACGTAGTGGATTTTCTATCTGACGATTAGATGGTTTCGTTTCAGGGATAATTCTAACATGACATGACACTCTCCCAACTGATTTAAGAATCAGTATGACTCTGAATTCCTTGACTTTATTTACGTGGTAGTCGATATGGTGGTTACTGAAGAATGATCAATGATTTATGGGCAAAATGGATCATGGTTATCACAACTCTGTTTGCCCCCTTTGGTGTATACTTTTTCTCGCTCCGTAACTCTATCCTCACGGTATCAATGCACGCCATATTATGGGGTATCATGCCTGAGGTATATGCATATAATGGTTCGATACTATTTTACATGTACATCATTATAGGAAGGGGTCTATTTTATGGCATCTTTAACATCTGGTTTGGAATAGAGGTCATCAGATATTTCAACGACTACACTCGTAGACGAATGGCTATCCGATCTGGAATCCTATCATTACTCTACCCCTCTGTAATGGCCATCATCTCGTCGCCCTGGCTTTTACACTCAACAACATTTGAGTATGTTGGACCAATTCTCATCCAATTTGTTGTTGGTCCCTTGTTGATGAAGTACTTTGGAGAACAAAAACCTCTTGAACCTTGGAGTGATTGAAATAGTCCCATTTGCCTCTCTATTTGTTATCTAGGTGGAAGGACTCTTTTGACATGTTTCAACATGAACGTTAGATCTTCCAATACTTGTCAAAATCCAGCACTTTGTCTTTGTTATGCAATCCTTTCTCCTTTATGCTGTTGTAAACCTTGAATGAAATCCCAAGATGAAAAAAGGATGACCAAAGAGAGAATTAGAGTGATTTTTCAAAGAAATCCGTTACCAATTTTACGAGTAGTTTTTTATTTTCTGTTCGAACTATCCCATGTCCTTCATTTTCAAAAATGAGTTTTTCATACTCGATCTTGTAGTCTTTCAGTTTCCCTTCTACAGCTATTACATTCTCAATTGTAACATTGGGATCTTTGGCTCCTTGAATAATAAGCAATTTTCCTTTGATATTCTGTATGAAATTAATTGGAGACCTATCATAGTATATTTCTGGAACCTCCTCAGGTGAACCTCCAAGCATTTGTTCAGCTGAACGTCGTATGTCTGGTCTCGTCTTTTGATAGTCAAGTACTAAATCTGTCATACCACATATTGGAGCTGCAGCTGCAATCAGCTGTAGTGGTGCCTTTGTTATCCCGATCCATGAAGAATATCCCCCATAACTTGTCCCAGTAATTCCAATTCTTCCTTCTTCAGAAAATCCTTGTTCAATAAGTGATTCAATTCCTTTCCAGATATCTGTCTGTTCATCTGTCCCCCAACCATTCTTTCTTATTGCATTTTCAAAATCAACACCGTATCCCGTTGAACCCCTGTAATTTGGATCTAAAACAGTAAATCCACAATATGCATAGTATTGAATTTCAGGAGTGATATAATCGATTGAATGTTGTGTCGGTCCTCCATGAACAAAAATAATGGTTTTTCCATTTGATTTCTTGGGTCTATAAAGCCAACCATGAATATCGAGACTATCTTCAGATTTCCAATTGAAGTCCATCGCTGGTGTCAGATCTGTTTTTTTCAGATTTGTTCTAGACCATACATTTGTCAGGGATTTGAATTTCTCAATATCTATATCATCTAGGTCAAAACAAACTAGATCCGCTGGTTGAGTAGAAGAATAATAGACTCCTATCCAGAATCGGTTGGCAAAAGGTGCCAAAACAGCTAGATTTCCATTTACTCTTGGTATTCTTATTTCACTCATGTCAGTTAGGTCTATTATTGAATTTTGTAAATTCCCTTTCCTATATTCCCGAGTAATGATATAATTACCATAATAAGGGACGTAAATACTTTCTACGTTTCTTGAAGAATCATCAATAATCCATTCAATTTCCTCTGATTGTATATCATATATCCCAACTGAATAGTAGTTCTGTAACTCATCATTTTTGGTATCAGTTATGAATACTAATCGCTCACTATCATGTAACCAATATCCGTCCACTCTTGCTTGTTTTCCAAAATTGAGTAGTTCTCTATCTTCTTTTCCCTCAATATCTACTAGCCAAAGCTGATGACCTTTGGGATGATACTCCTTTCTGTTATAAAGAACATAATTGCCGTTCTTTGATAATTTTGGAACCAACCATGTGGCTTTTGCAGGTCGTGCTAAACAAATGATTTCCCCATTTTGAATATCCTGTCTGAATACGTGAGTTGGTTCAATTTCCTTTGCTCTCTCAAAAGAGTAATTCGCCCCGAATACTAACCACCTCTCATTCGGATGAAATTCACCACCTCTAATGAAATACGGAGGATTTTCAGCTGTAATTGGAATCATTTTCTTGGGTCGCTCTAAGTCCACTCGAAATAATTGGTACCGCTCATTTCCATTTCTGTCTTCAGCCACTATTATAGACCTACTTATTGGGTAAAATGATCTGCATCTGGTAATTTCATTAGTTTCTGTTAATGGAATGGGGTCTGCACTTCCGTCACTTGGTACATAGTAGATTTCAACATTTTTGTGGACGTTTTGCCACTCAAATACAATATCTTTACCATCAGGTGAAATAATGATTTTGTGAATAAATGGTATTGAAAATAAATTATCAAGAAATTCATCTTTCACAATATTCCATCTCTTTGAGTCGTACGTTCCAAAATCAAATAAATTTCGTCTTGAAAGTGTCCTGCTGGCTATTTTGAGTAACTGCTCTGTTCAACTGACCAGATTGGATTACTAGGCAATTATTCTCAACCTGTCTTGTTGAGCCACCTCTTCTTCTCATTCTTAATCATTTTATTCTCTTCAGATGGTTTCTGGCTATCATTTACTTGGAATGTGCTTCCGTAAAATCCACAGAAAGACACCAAGCATTCCGACCTCCATGAAGTGAATGCTCAAAAGCGTGGATATGATCGTCCTTGGAAAGAAAGCATATGCAAGCGCATTATGAAATAAAGCAGAAGCACAGAAGCCAACAAGCCCAATTACTATCACAATAAACACAATAATACTATTGGCCTCTTGTTTCCAGTCAAGGACTGCAATAGCAAACAAGTCTGCTCCAAAGATTTGAAGGACTATCAGAGTGGCGAGTACTAAAGTAAAGTCTGCCCCCGGATCTGTCTGAAAGTAGGCACAAATGATACCGATAGCAGTTGCAGCTGCAGTGACAAGCGTTCCGCTCGCTGTCCACATCCTCACTGACTCGTTCAAGATTATGCCTTCCTATGGATTAACAAACTCAAAGTATGTATGATTTTTGACTCATAAATACCTTAACACCTATCTTACTCTTTCTGTGGTTGTTGAGTCACGCTCACGCTGTTATTTCTGTACTGCGCCAATTATCAGAATAACAATGCCTATTGGAACAAAGACTGTCAATCCAGCTGTAGCAATAAGAACAGGTCCAGGTGAAAGAGGTGGTTTATTAATCCAAAATTGGTATCGTAGAAAGTCTTCTATGACTAACCCAATCATAATTACAGTGAGTCCTATTCCGAGAAGAAGATGTTTGTAAGACAAAAGTTCCTCTCTCCAAGGATTATATTTCAATCAAAATCTTAAGAGCTTATTGAAATAAAATGAGATTGATTACAGAGAGTAAAGAGCTAGTAGGCTGCCCTCTTCATTTTGTATCTCTTTTGACATTGATATTTAATTTCTCTCATCGAATGTATTAGTCATTCAATCCCTTTCCGTTGAGAATGTGCTGCATGTATTTTTCAATCCTTGACTCACGAGTTTTGGATTGTTTAGGTGCAGAAAAATACAGCAGGTATGCTCTTTGTCGTCCCGGGGTCAATGCATCAAAAGCAGTCTTCAAAGCATGATTTTCATCTAATTTATTTTGAAATTCTTCAGGAACTCTGTACTCTGTTACCTTTTTGAGATTCACCTTCAGACCAGCTCTCTCTATTTCAATGGCTTCCTGAATATAGACTTTCAAGATGGGCTTCATCTCAACTATTTCTCGAGCATTGGCAAACCGAATCTGGCGTGCCGTCTGTGTATTCTCCGTCTGTGTGACTAAAATGCCCTTGGTATCTTTTAACAAGACACCTTTGAAAAATAGAAGTGCACAGTACTCTTTGAACCCGTGAATCAAAACTACGTTGCTCTTCTGAAATGTGTAACAAGGTTTACCCCACTTGAATTCCTCGATTAGCCCGCAGTCAAGAATGATCATTCTCAACTTTTCAAATTCCTCCTGCCACTTTTTGGCTTTGTTTAGAAATATATCAACCTCGGGATTCGTTCTATTCATCTAATAATCCTCCAAATGAAGTGAGCTTGTATCTGCTTACAATTGATTTCTTTCTTTAACAAAGTATCCGTAGCGGAAGCTGTGAATAGTCAGTCGAGGGTTCTTCTCTTCTTCTATCGATTAACACCTAGGTCTCTATTTCATGGATGAAGAAACTAGTACTTCTTGTGGGTCTTTGGAACAGCGAGATAAGTACGGACCTTCAACAGATTTAGGTTCTCTGGGATCTTACCCTTGTCTGTCTTTATTAAACCACATGTTCTCCTCAGTATTTGACAAACAATCTTACCATTCAATTCTCCAATCTCTATATTTCGAATAACATGGTTCACACACTCGAAGAGGGAACTCTGGTTTCATGCATTGTAGACGAAGCGATTGAACTCCATCTTTGGTGACCTGTAGCTGACTTCCACATATATTGCATTTATACTGAGCCTCAATCCTAAATTTGATCTCTCGAGATGGACACGTATACACTCTCACATTATGCTCTGGACTACCCAACTCCCTCATATCACCAAAGACTCGCATTGAATGTAACACCGGATACATTCCGACAAGGCTCTCTGTACACATGCCCTCTGGAGATTTCCAACTGAATTCGAACTCCTGCCCAACTTTGTGGTTAGCCCGGCAGTTCCCGTCATCAACAACTGTGACTCTAAATGAGACGACCTCCTCCCGATTATCACGAAGCCTTAGAATTGGTTCTTTTTCTGAAGGATTTCCTGAAGTCATTATTATCACCTACCCTATATACCTCAACCATCTATATTATTCGCTCTCTCCAATATCGTACATTACACAGATATTTATCATTTCAAATCCTTAATTCTGACATCCGAGTGAAGGCAAGAATGACTCTCGACTTCTTCTCTCTGATTTTCTTCCCTCTCTTCTTAGTCACAGCCATAATGCTAATGTTTCCTGTTAACAACGTATGATTCAAATAGTATAGAACGTGAGATGGATTATATGCTCAATGAGAGATTCGGTCCGTCAATTCATCTAGTAGTCTTAGAGCCATTCTTCTCATACATCCGTTGTGGTATATCTTTCATTTTGCCAAACCTTCTTTCACTTTCGTTCTATTGTTGACTTAGTCTGAAAAATGCTTTATTATGATTTGATTGATTCTAGAAAAGGATAGCAGAAAATCTATCAACACAGACAATAGATGAATGAACACATGACCGATGACGTAAATGCTGCAAATATTCTATATCTCCAAGTAGTCCAATCGAAATCTCTTACATTATTTCTGGTCATCTTTGTCATAGGTGTAATTGGTAAGACCGCATTCACGCCATCTTGGATCTTTGACTTCCTATTCTTCGGGTCTGTGTATTTTATCTTCTATCTCATATCTACTATTCTTACGAATACATTGCATGAGCGATCGCACATCATAAAGCTCCAAGAGTTGGGATACCGCGCAACTAATTTCAAGGTACATCGAGTGGGTGATGTCAGTTTCAGCATTGAGGAGGTGGAGCGAATGTCTGCCAAAGAGGTCTACCAGGTCGCATCGGCTCCATTTCTTCGACCAGCAGTTTATATTACTGAACTATTCTCTCTGCTAATTCTTATAGGAATTAGCACCCTCTCTCCCTTTCCTCTTGATATTTTTCTTCTAGTTGTTGCAGGAGTGGCATCTATATCCTTTCTTGGAAGTCTATGTGCATTCATTGTTATTCAAAAGAGAATGACTTCTGGTTTCTGCGTCATACTGGCGCGAACAGTCACAAGTAAGGGTGATATTGATGAGATTGTTACTTGGAATAGTACGTTCAATACTTCAAGATGAAATCCTCAGCAACAGTCTATTCCTATCTCTAGGTAAGCTTTTTACACATCTATCAATAAGCGAATAAGTCTTGAAGTTCATCAAGAAGATTATGCAAATCAAGAGTCAAATCATGTCTGGATGCATAGGTCCATTCATATCCCCATTTTCTCAAACTGGTTTCATTTTGCTTTCCTCTGATAAGAATATCACCAAGGAAATTTGGCTTGATTAGAATGGATGAATATGTTCGCTGCAGACCACATTGGTTCATTGGTGTTTCTCTAAACTCTTGAATGGCTGCATCCATTGACTTCAATTTTGATACACTAAGGTACCACTCTGGAGAGATACAGTCGTCTAATGCTCCTTCAAAAAAATCGAGAAATAGTAACCTAGCTGTACGATTAGGATAGATTATCAATACAACAATTTGTTGAGCCTCTCTCTCATCACAATAATTTCCATGAAATTTCAAGGAAACTGCAGCACAAGGAAGGTTGTCAGGAATACAGGAATCATGCCAGTCCTTTAGCAACTGGTGGTACCCTTTACATAGCTCTTGTGTACTTAGGCCCGGTTCGGCATCAAAGAGGGGAAGTGGTATAGTTCTCACTGGATGCCAGTAATTATTATAGAGGGCCTGTCCTGCTGTTGATCCTGGACAATTGAATCTGCCTGACAGGTCCTCTCTTCTGTGCTCCTTAGCAATTTCAAGGAACACAGGGGTGTAAGCATCGACAGGAAACTCACCACAAATCGTTCCGACAAGTCTAACACTACCTGGTATTACAACATTCTCGAAATCTATGAGATTTCTTAAATGACCCCAAATTAGTTGGAAGTGAGATGTAGTGACATCTGTCTGAATGCTTACCATGTTTAGTTACGGCCTTTGCCTTTTTTTTCCATGGCATCCATTATTCGTTGTTGTGCAATCTCTAATGCTACTTGTCTTGGTGTGAGTTTTCTATTGATAGCATCATTAATTACACGTTCAGTGTTCTTCTTGATTTTAGTTTCAATCATAGAGAATGCTTCTTCTTCTGTGCCATTCTTATACTCAACATATGATCCAATCACACCCCCTGCATTGGCTAGGAAGTCTGGTACGACGATTACATTGTTTTCGAAGAGATATCTTTCTGCCACTGAAGTTGTTGCATTGTTAGCTCCCTCAACGATCATCTTTGCCTTGATCGAATGACATGTGGCTTCGTTTATGACATTCCCAACAGCACATGGAACAAAGATATCACAGTTGATACCTAGGATAGCATCTCTTGCTAGAACAGAGCCTTGCCGACAGTTCTTGATAGACATCTGCTCACTTGTTGCGTATGCGTATCGTTCTACTTGATCTATGTCAATACCGTCTTTATTGTATATAGTTCCCCAGTAATCGTTGAGTGCAACGATTTTTACTCCCTTATTACTTAGGAATTTTGCAATCCATAGACCTACATTTCCAAAGCCCTGGATGACAACTCTTGCATCCGCCAAATCCTTTGGCAATCCTATTGAGTCGCCAATCATCTCAAATGATTTCTCCAGAGAAATGCCTACACCAAAGCCTGTTGTACCGAGTTCATGTGGAATCCCACCAAGTTTTGCAGGCTTTCCAGTCGCTGCCTGACGGTCTCCTATTGTCTCCACAAATGCCTGAATTTCTTTCTCACCCACATTCATATCGGGTGCGGCAACATAACGTGATGGTACTGAAGGTGCGATTTTTTCAGCAAATTCCTTAACGAATCGCAACTTGTCTATTGTGTAAGGATCTGCTCGAATTCCGGATTTTGCTCCACCAAACGGAATGTCGGCTAGTGAGCATTTCCACGTCATTGCACGTGCAAGTCCAAAGACCTCCAATGGAGTGACACTGGAAGAGATTCTTATCCCTCCCTTACCTGGACCAAGAGCAGTGTTATCAATGACAAGAAATCCTTGCATTCCAGAATTTGGATCGTATACTTGTATAACTTCTTCAGGACCCCATGAGTCCAGAAATGATGAAACATTCACATGATCGAGTACTTCTATGACATGTTTCGTACTTAGTACAGTTTTGCCATCAGTAGCTGACATGAGTATCACTTATGTATTATAAATATGCTCATAATATAAATATAATGCATTAGGAATTGAAAAATATGCTATTTAGTAACACATTTCATTGATTTAATGTTATTCATTAACAATAAATTAAAGTATTTAAGGTTGAAAATGCCCCCTATTCCATAAGAACCATAGTTATCAATGATAATGGTACATGGGAATATATGCCTAATAAAGTGACATTTATGCCATTATATTTATATAGTAAATGACAATTATGGGATAATAATTAGCAAATAGTGTTATACCATCCACTATACGGATATCTTAGTGTATGGAATTGCTCATTGGATTGAATTGTAACAATTTCGAGGATAGGTACGATGAACGAACTTCTAAATGACCAACTCAATATTGACATTCTAAGACTTGCATGTTCAGGTCAGGGCGTTGATGTCAATATCAGTGAATTATCCACATTGCTTGGAAAACATCGAAATACAATTCAATCAAGGTTTGACAGTCTTATTCAACATGAAATCATTGACCTTCCTTTCTTACCCTTTCAATGGATAATGAATGAGCTTCCACTTTTTGTCATTGAAAAAATTAACTTGCCTCGTAATGCGAAAACGAATTTGTGGATTGAAATTGATCCAAATATACTTGCAGCTTTCTTTGTTAAGGAAGAAGAGTACAACACATTAATGATAGAATTACATAGAGACCTCTACGATTATCAAATTTGGAAAGAAAGAATTCTTGGTGAAAATCAGATACTGCTAAAGAATGGATCTGATTATATCCCCTCTGAACCGTATTATCTGAGTACTAAGGCTATATTAAAGAACAATCCTGAATCTGCTTTTGAAGTTTTCAAAAGTAATTATCATCGAGGATATCATCCGAAAGTAAATGGGCTTGATTTGGATGACATCGCCGTAGATTTACTGGAAGCCCTTCTATCGGGAAAAGGTGTCCACATTAATCCTAATAGTCTAGCAAAATCCCTCAACGTTCATCGGAAAACAATACAGCGTCGACTTGATCTACTGCTAGAAGAAAAGATAGTTCTCCCACCAACCTGTCGTTTTCCAAGGATATGGACTCCTCCTGACTATTTCTTGGTTATCTCTCTTCTTGAGATTCGGAAGAATAAGAATAGAATAGCAAAACTGCTCATGGATGATCCCCATGTTACAATGTTGTTCAAAGCAAATGTAGGTCGATACAATCTTCTCTCATTCAATAGTTTCTATCGAATAGACGATTATCTGGCATGGGAAGAAGAGTATGATCAGAGATTTCCGGATACTTTTGGTGCTGTGAAGAATTTCTACCTCTCTCCAGCAATGACATTTGCAATAAATCAGCAATATGTATCACTAGAATATCTCAATGCACAGAAAGAAAAGGTAAGAGGAAAGGAACTCATAGGAACTATGAAGTAATCTCTGGATAGGCGTCTGTGCTGACAAGATTGAATATCCATGACCTTTCCTATGTTTATCTTGTTGAGATGCAATCATGGATTTCACTGAACAGACTTCTGAAATCTCTCTATAATTTCATTCTGAACTTCTTTTCCCAAGTCTATGTAATATGCACTATATCCTGCTACCCGCACAAGTAGATTCTTGTAGGATTCAGGATGTGCCTGTGCATCAAGAAGGATTTCTGGATCAATCATATTGAATTGAATATGCATACCCCCAAGTTCTACATAAGACCTCAGTAGAGAAACAAGAGGGTCTAGCTCTTCTTGCTTTGATATGATACTAGGATCTAATGATATGGTGAAAGCCATTCCGTTTGGATATAATGTATAATCAATACTTGTGACCGAGTTGAGAACTGCAGTAAGCCCTTTTGCAGGCGCAGAAACAACAGGTGACGCACCGTTGCTCAAGGGTGTCGATGGTAGCCGTCCACTTGGTAAGGCACCAGTGAATAGACCAAATGGTATGTGAGAAGTCACTGAATACATGCCTGCAATAAACTTCCCTCCTCGGATATTCTCATGTTTCTCTACTTCCTCGCAATAGATACGAGCTACAAGTTGAGCATAGTCATCTACAAATTTTTCATTATTTCCATACTTGGGAACTTTGTTCAACAGAAGTTGTCTAAGTGGTTCATAATCATCAAAGCCGTCTCTTAACGCAGTGACAAGTTCATCCATACCTACTTTCTTTTCTCTGAAGACCAGCTGATCTATCGCCGCAAGAGAGTCCGCAACATCTGCCATTCCAACTCCCTGCACTCCAGTGAAATTATATCTTGCAGATCCTGTAGTAATATCTCGACCCCTCTCAAAGCAATCTTCTACGCAGAGCGAGAGTAGCGGTGTTGGCATCATCTCAATATTCAATTCTTCAAAACATGTGGAACCCTTCGCCATGAGTCCCACGAGGTATGAAACTTGCTTTTGAAATGCCTGGATGACATCATCCATGGTTTGCCACTCGAGAGGATCCCCGGTCTTAAGACCTAATTCTGATCCTAACATCAGTGTCTCGCCATTGTTCAAGGCAAGCTCTAGACACATAGCCAGGTTGAAGAGTGCAGCATCTGATGATGTAAAGCTATTGCCAAATGGAGCCAGTTCAACACATCCAACAGTGGCATAGTTCCTAGCCTCGGTTGTAGGAATCCCTTGTCGCTCCCACGATTTGATGATTGTTTCATCATTGAAGATTGCAATATTATTTGCACCTGAGGCAATGACCATTGCAATCTCTCTCGAGAGTCGTGATGGGCTGTCTCGATGAATTCTGACATGAACATTGGGCAGAGGCAATCCTACATTAGCTGTAGCTTTCAAGATTATGTATGTCATATCGTTCGTCGAATCGACTCCGTGTTTATCGATACCACCAATTGTTGCTGCTTGGGTTGTCAGTAGTCCTTCGAAATACATACCTGAGAAGCTATCAAATGCAGGTGAATGTTCATTTATCTTAATCCAAAGCATTTCTATTAGTTCTAATGCTCCTTCCTCAGTTAGTCTTCCAGATTCGATATCTTGTTCATAGAATGGTTGAAGATATTGATCTACGCGTCCCAATGATATAGCTTGTCCATCATACGTTTCGATACTAAGTGCTAAATGAGTGAACCTGATGAATTGGATTGCTTCATGAAGGGTCCTTGGTGATCTTGCAGGAACCTGTTGGCATATTCTAGCAATCTCTTCCAGTTCTTCCTTTCTCTTGCCATCTTTCTCGTTCTGAGCCATGGTCGCTGCTCTATTGGAATATCGATTTGCAAATCGGATTATTGCATCAGAAACGATTCTAGATGCTTCGTAGAAAGAAATCTTGCTGAGTGATTCTACATCTGATGCATCACGATCTTCACTAATTCTTTCTTCTGCCATTTTACT
Organism: Candidatus Thorarchaeota archaeon; assembly: GCA_016839245.1. The sequence goes on along the minus strand of JAEOUN010000039.1, from coordinate 35,269 downwards.
CAGTTTTTCAAAACCTATCGAGAAGAGCATAGGGTAGTTTATACTTAGATGACCGTATCCTGCAGCTTCGGTTAGGAGAAAGATAGAACCTGAGTAAAGAGTTTCCATTATCTTATCAGGAATCTTCTTTTCAGCTTTTGCCAGCATGGAAATATCCGACCAATACGAGGCAATATCCTCACGGAGTGCTTCGATGTCATGTTGTTCCACTTGTATTAATTGACATTCACGGGTGCCCATCTTTTCAAGTTCTGGGATTATTCGAAATCCATGTGCCTCTGGATAGAACATAGACCCTCGAGTCATGTCTGTGACAACTCCGACTACTAGCTCTTCAGGGTATATCTTTACAGTAATACCATCGAGTATGTTTGCAAGAGCTTTTGCCTGCCGGATTATTTGAGGTTCTCCCTCAGTTTCTCTCATCGAATCAGTATGCAATCTTGTTCTCTCGATGCTCAGTTGCGTCTTTGATTCAAGAATACGGTCCCGCATTGTTTGAATTCTGGACATCATGGATTTTGCCCTCACTACCAATCCCACTTCACCCACATATCTCTTGCCTCTCTCCTTATTTTGATGAGATTCGAGACCTGCATCAGGAGGAGTTGGTGCATTATGTCTTGGCGTTATTCATTACATGTTGATATGAAAATGAAATGACATACTTGGATTTACTGAGAGCTAGCTCTCTGTTTGCTCTACTGATTGTCTTCTCTCATTTTCCTGAGTTTTTCTAATTGTGTAATTTCAATAGTTACTCAAGGATATCCATAGGGTCCTGGTGCAATATAATCAAGCAATCCTGGAGGACTCACAGTTCCAAACAATGACCAGCCGATTATAAGCATTAAACCAAAGACAATCAATGGGATCAGAGATCTATTCCACGATATATGGTATAGATAATGGGATGTAGCGCTGAATTGTAGAAAACTTGTCCAGAGAAGTCCTATTGCTGCAGAAAATGGAAGGAAACCAAATAGCAAGGATGGAAGATTGCCATAACAGATGCCTGCAAGTGCGTTACTATATTCGCCCTCTCCACCACATACATGTTTGAATAATATATGGATGAATAATGCAAATACTATTCCTGTTAAGATTGTATCAGCATAGACGATTGGAATACAACATAACCATGTAGTCAACGTGTTCCCTGTGTATGAGTAAATTAGAGGAAACCAGTCCTTGTGAACTGCCAGAAAGACCTGATTTCCATAATGAAAATCCAATATCGGCCAAACAGAGATACCAAGAATCCAATTGTTAATCGTAATCCATACCGGAATAGTAGAACAATAGATTATCAAAAATGTCGCTATGAAGAGAATGGGTCTTGAATACCTTGTATTATCTTTCTCTTTCTCAATCTCCGCCAAATTCTTGAAGAATCCAATCGGATTTGTGAGAATACTCTTTGCTTCAGAAATCACCACCTTAATCACCACTATTTTACTATAGTATTATGTGTAATTATTATTGAATTCTCTCCTGTCGGTATTGCACATTCGTTTCATTCTATTACTTCATTGTTCTTTTCCAAGATCAGATTCCCTATGACCTCCCAGAAATAAGATGGATTCTCCGTATGAAGTCCATGCCCTGCGTCCGGAATGAAGAGGAGTGGAAGTTGCGCATCTCTAACGAGTTTTTCAGATGATAGATGTCCCTTATTCTTCTCTCCGTAGATGAAATAGCAATCAAAATCACGATGTTTTAATAACCTATTCAGTAAGTTCCCTTCTACCGATATTGGTGCCAAGTCTTTACTAGATGCCCATATTGTGAATGGTCCTGCTTCTCTAAATGCAGAGATGTAGTCAATCATATTTTGCCCTTTTGAATCTTCCAATATTTTGTCACATGTATCATCAAATGCCTGTTCGAATTCTGGAAATGTCATATCTGAGAAGAGAGATGAAAAGAAGGCATCTCCTGCATCAAGGTTTCCTTCTAGATAGAATAATACCCTAGTATTGATATTTGCTTCATTCGCATCACGGAGAAGTTCAATCAATGAAATAGCTACTGCTCCTCCCATGGAATGTGCTAATATCGATAGTTGTTCAACATGTTCATCCTCAAGTATAGCAACGAGTGATTCTGCTTGTTGCTTCATAGTGTATGCTTCGACATCATTACTCTTGGACGAATCGCCATGACCAAATAAATCTGGAACAATCCAAGAGAATCTATCCAATGAATATTGTCTGAAGTGTTTGAGAAACCACTTACGATTGTCACCCAGTCCATGGATATAGAGATTCACTATGGACTGGATAGGTCTCATGTAAGAGTAGTAAACAATACGTCCAAATTTGGTCTCAATGATTTTTGTTTCCAATTCAGTCATGACATGATGATAGAACAAGATGATTTACTTGGCTTTTTCTCTTCAATCGTCAAGTAATACCGCTATCTTTTTTGGGAAATGTTTTTTCTCTCAAGGTGACCATGCAATCATTTTCCATACTCTGGATCTCTCTTTTCATCGGAGGATATGTTTCAGTCTACTTCTTAGCTGATTTCATTATTGATGCAATAAAGGATCTCAGTGAATCATTTTCTATCGCGCCCATTGTTTTGGGTCTTCTTATCCTTGGTATAGACTTGGAGGAGAGTATCGTATCATTGGTTGCTGCTGCAGATGGACTCCCCTATCTCTCATTTGGTAACCTAATTGGAAATACAGTAATTGCCATCGGAATTGCTTTTGGGCTTCCAGCACTGTATCTCAAGGCCAAAATGGATCAACTTCCAAGATTCTATTATAATGAGTTGGTAGTTGCTGGTATTCTTGTATTGTGTTCCATGATTTTTACGAGTTACCTGTTTCTCTTCGGATTTGTATGCATCATTCTCTTCATTGTTCATATTGTGTACACCATCAGAATACAGAGAGTTTTCAGAGAGAAATCTCAAAAATTGAACCAGATTGAAATTTATTCAGAAAAACCGCATGAGGTAGCTGCTGCTGAAAAAACCACAAGAGGATCTTTCATTATCATCGAACTTCTAGTAGCATTAGTTACCCTATTTATTGCCGCAGAAATCCTTGTTACTAGTGCTGAGGAGTTAGTTGTTCTAACAGGGTTGAATGAGAGTTTCTTTGGATTGGTCATAATGGCAGCTGTTACAAATGTCGAGGAATTCTGGTTGATAGCAAAATCAATACAGAAAGACCAGACTGCTATAGGAGTGAGCGCTCAAGTAGGTAAAATTATCTGGAATACAACTCTGATTTTTGGACTTTGCAGTCTACTACTCTTTCAGATTACTTCGCAGATGGTAATGGTTCTAAGTTCGATACTTCTCTTCATCGCAGTCATTCTACTTGCTGTAAACCTTTCCCAAAATCGAATGTCTCGAATGGTAGGTCTTGGCTATCTTATGATTCTACTGGTATTTCTTATCTTGAACTCGTTTTTCATTGTTTGAACACCCTCTTTATATTGCGAACGTTAACAATCTCTTATCTGGTCTACTCGAATATGATGAAAATTATCGATGGTGTATATAGAGTCAAGGTTCCCACACCATTTTCTGTGGGTCCTGTAAACTGCTATTTGATAGAAGGATCGCCCCTTACTCTGATTGATCCTGGTCCAAAGACCTCCAAGAGTCTGGAGGTGCTTCAACAGGGACTTCAAGCATCATCCTACAATCTATCTGATGTTGAACAAATACTTCTCACACACAATCATGTAGATCATGTTGGACTTGCAGCTCAAGTTGTGAGAGAACGAATGCACGTTCATGATACTCCTCCAGAGGTCTGGATCCACCAAAGTGATGCTGAAGCAGTACTCAACTATGAGCGATACCTGAAACGTAATACAGAAGCAATCATCAAACTAATTGTTACTTCTGGTGCTCTTAACCAAGAAACTAAGATGCCGCCACCAGAGAATCGGATAGAATTCTTCAAAGCAATTGGTGAGTCCGTTCCAACAGCTAACACATTTGAAGACAAAGCCCTTTTTCAAACAGGTATTGGTGAGTTGTCTGCTGTCTGGGTCCCAGGTCATTCTCCTGGTTCCACCTGTTTCATATCTGATGAAAGACAGATTGTCTTTAGTGGTGATCATATTCTAGGAGATATTAGCTCAAATCCTAGCATTTCATTTGATGATTCTGAACGAATCGGCATGGTGACATACTTTGAGTCCTTGGACCGTATCAAATCCAAAGCTGGGTATCTTGCTCTTCCCGGTCATAGGGAAGTAATTCGAGATATCAAATCACGAATCAAGGGGCTACGTGATGAGTATGAGAGGAAACTACAGAAAGCTGCCAGGTCCTTAACACAGGAACCCCAAACAGTCTTTGAAATATCACGAACCGTCTATGGAGTGTGTGACTCAGACTCTCTTGTGCTGGCCTTGGCTGAAAGTCGGGATCTTCTTAGGATTCTTGAGATTAGACATCAAACCAAGTTATTCAATCGTGATGGAGTCCTCTATGTAGTCAAAGCATAGACGTCTTGTCATTTGGAACAATATACATCTCTATTATCTACTAGAGTTCATGCCTTTTGAATCGCCAGATTGCTACATTTGCTATTGCGCATGGGACTATTGTTATGATGATAACTGCAAATATCAAAAACAACATTTCTAGACTATTATTTGGTCGTTGAATTCTCCTCAAATTAGTTGAGCCTATCATGGTCTTAGAGGTCAGATGTCTAACGAATTAGGTCAATCCCACTGCATCTCTTCTACCTTTTCAGCTGACCGTTTTTGTCTTACAGGGTCATCTGCTTTCAATAGAAGTAGACTTGCTATAACCAAAAGAATACACGCAACTGCAAAAGGTTCAATTCCGATAAGTCCTGAATGTTCAGCTCCTGAAACTTGGGTGGCAGTCAAATCCGCTAGATATCCTAGGAACAATGGTCCCATTACGAATCCAAGGTCACCAATCATACGATAGAGACCCATGGAAATCTCAAGTTTATCCTGTGGTGATAAATCTGTGACATACGCAGCCATCGGTCCTGAAATCCCTATGAATCCTCCATAGATTATCATTGTAAGCGATAAGGACTGCATATCTTTTGAGAATGGAATTGTGATCGTAGTGAATGCAGTAAAGACTAGACACATGATGAGAGGGATTTTTCTACCAATTCTATCTGAAATCGAACCCATTGGAACCATAGTAATTGCTGTTGCAATGCCTGCGAGGGTGAGAATGATTCCTAAAGCAGTTGAATCAAGACCAAGATTATTTGCTCCGTAGAGTGGGACAAGTGTACTTCTTACTCCGGTTCGTATGAAAAACAAAGCAAATGTTGCAAAGGATGCAAGAAGAAATGAGGGATATGAGAGGACCTGCCATACATCGTGGAGGACTGCTCTGGGTTCATGTACATTGTTATTATTTCCCGAATTACTTACCTTTGGTAAAACAAGTGTAGGAACCATTCCAAAACCTGCAACCAATGCGTATGCAAAGAAGGGCGCATGAATATCATACACATCAGCTAACACGCCTCCGAAGGTTGGACCGAATATACTTCCTAGAAGCAACATTCCCATGTAGAGACTCATATATTGACCACGTTTCTTTTTTCCAGAGATCTGTGCAAGGAATACTGTAGCTGAAGTCACATACAATGCTGAGCCTGCACCCTCTATCATTCTTGCAATTACTAGAACGAAATAACTTGGTGCAACACCAGCTAAAATGGATGATGTCACAATGAGTATTAAACCTGTTATCATTATCTTCTTCTTATCATATCTTCTTGTGAGCAGTCCTGCTGGCATATCGAGAAACATTCTTGTGAGAGCAAAAGAAGAGATCACAAATCCAACAAGGGTATAAGAAACATCAAAGCTCTCAGCGTAGGTAGGCAAGATTGGAGCTACCATGTTTAGACCAAGTAGTACGCAAAAGGTTACTGCAGAAAGATTCAGGACAGTCAGCCTACTTCCTTCTGACATAATCTCTTGTTCCCTACCTTGGTCTAAATCTTGAGGATACTCAGACAAAACTAATCTTCACCTTAGGCTTCCTGGGAGGTTCTCTTGCATTTAAAATACTTTGAGATGAGACCAGAAAGATCAGAGCAGTGCTGTCTGTTTCGGTCAAAGTTCAACCTTGTATATGTTCGTGTGAGTCTTAAGAAATCCATTCAATTCTATGATTTCAATTGGTTCTTGCTTAACTGATTATGAATTCTTCTTCATATCTTCTTTATCTGCTGCTGTTACTCCTCTCTTCCTTCTCCTTTGTTTACTATCTTCTTCTCTCTCTGACACAGGGATATGGAACGTACTTCTTAATCCATCAATTGTTGAAAGAATCCTAACATTTCTCCTTGTTTCAGCAACAATAGCATCTATTACGATTTTTTCATCTACTTCACCAGTTTCTTTGATCAACGATAGTTTATGTAGGGCATATAGTCCAAAGACTGCTGAAAGTAGAAATACAAAACTAAATCCTGCAATACTGTACAACGGATAGACTCCACTTGAGTCCTCAATAATCGTTAGTGATAGAGTGTACTTGTTGAGAATATCACCTAAAGCTCCTCCTAAAAGTGGAGCTCCCGCACCTGCAACTGCAACAACACTTCCTCGTGCAGCAAGATATGCTGTTGACTCTCCCTTTGGTGAGAGTTTTAGTCCAATATTTGCAGTTGCGAGATTAACGCCTGCAGCTGCAAAACCAGTAATGAGATGAATTAGAATAAGTAATGGAATAAGAAATGAGTAAAGCTTTGCAACTGGAGTAAATGTCCACATGACCGTACCAATGATATAGAGTGGAGATGCTACCTGCAAAATCGATTTGTTACTAAATCTATCAGAGAGTCTTCCCCAGAATCTGAGAAAAATAATACTCACTAGGGAAGTAAGAGAAATCAATACTGTCACAATTGGTAGTCCAAGATTGAGGTCACTGAGTAAATATACTGTGAAGAATGGTGCGGCTAATGAAGTACTAAATGTCCAAGCTGCTGAAAACCACATTAGTTTTCTGAAATTGTCATCTTGAAATGGTTTTGCTACAAGATCTGTGAATTTTGTTTCGCGTTTGGGTACTATCATTTTTGGTTCCGGTGTAGCTATAGTGAAATAGACTGCAATCATACCAAAGATGAATGCAACAAAGAAGAGAACAGAATATCCTCCTATCGCATGGGTTCCATAGATTGCGTTCCATTGACCGATGAACTGTCCACCGATAATAGAAACTACAATTGCTACTACTCCAGTCAGTGTCATACGAACCGAGAAAAATCCGCCAAGCTGATCTTGTGGAACTATGTCTCGTAGCCATGAGTTCCAACTAGGCGAACCAAGACCATTGAAAATAGCCTGTACCGCTACAAAGGCCACTAATAATAATAGACCAACTTCTGGACCTGAGATAAATGGGATGACTGCCATTGCGTAGATTGCTAATCGATTGCCTACTTGTGTGACTATGTTGAATTGCTTTCTCTTTCCTACTTTATGGATAAGATACACAGATGGAATCTGAAGAAGTTGCGCGATGAATGGGATTGCCGCAAGAACACCAATCAAGGTGTTTGGAGCATTAAGTGCTAATGCAAAACCAACAAGAAACACACTCTCAGTAAGTGTAATTCTAACTTGGGACGTAATTCCTTGCCAGGTCATCATCTGAAGACCGTGCGCTACCTGTTCCTCTGTCAGCACTGTTTCTTTAGAACTCACAACACATCACCAAGTAGAAATCGTTTTTACGCAATTGCAGATAAACACAACTCTCTGTAATCAATAAATCATGGTGATGAAAAAGAAGACCGGAGAAAAGACCACCTATGTCCAAGGACGTAGATTGGTTACTTCTCTCCATAGTAGCTCCTCGCATCTTCTTCCTTGACTTTGAGGAGTTTCAACTATCTTTATTCACGATGTGATCAAAGACTAGATGTCTGTTCTAACGAAGAGTACAATGATATTGAGACTTGTAGAGTAGATTCTACTTACTCATCATCATCCCAATCGTCATCGTCATCCCAGTCATCATCGTCCCAGTCATCATCATCCAAGTCATCGTCTTCGTCGTAGATGAACACGATTTCACCTCAAAAAGAAGGTAGGTAAATTATAAGTAAAATATGCCTGATGAATTATAACATCTTTATTTCTCTTAAAATTTAGATTATGAACTTATAAAACCTTTAAAATGTAGAAACAATGTTATCAAGATTTTTAATTGGTCTGAAACTGATTAGGTACGCCCAATAAAGATATTAACGATTATACTATACGCGCGTGTGTGTCACCAAAGTGTCAATGTTTTTTGATTCATCCATATAGAGTAATTAGTGCGGAATGATCGTAATGAGTGAAGCAAGAACTGAGAGTGCCGCCCCCATCGTATCTGAACTAAAAGGTGACTCACGATTAATTGTTCTTCTAGGTTCCACAGAGGGCATCAAGAGTGCATCAAAACGTCTCACAGGTATCAGCGATTTCACTCGAGTACGGAGAGGGCTCTTTGTTGCTCACTCATTCCCTAGTTCGTATGCTGCTTTGTTGCAGACCGTTTCAACAATATCATTCATTCGAACTAGAGAAATTCCTGCGATAAAAGTCCGTAATGATGATGTTTTTGCAGACCGCGCTTTTTCCATTGTATCGTACACATTCATTAATCCTACATCCGGTCAGAAAAAGAAGGTTGAGCGGCTAATACGTAAATCAATCTGTATTCGACTCAGACCGAGTGTTCTCTTATTCCCTGTATTGAGATCAAGAGAGCGTAGAAGACTACTCGAAAAAGAGAATGGAGAAACATTGCTCGACTCCAGAAGTTTTGTCACGCAACTGAATAAAATGGGTGCTACTACTATTCGTTGGTCTCGTATCAAGCTGGCAAATCCTACTGACTCACTCCGGATAACCGAAGCTGTTGAAAGAACCTTAAAGAAGGATATGCACTCTCTTGAAACCAAAATTCAGGATTTAAAGGAAGCAAGTAAAAATCCTGAAGTCAAAACATCAAGAATAAGACGAAAATTCTCTCTATTAACAAGACGTTATAAGAAGCTCAAGACAAAGTGGTTGACAACCAAACCACTTTGGTCCTTCGACACTACAAAGCCTTTGAAGCGTACATACAATATGTTGTTGACAATGCGTCGTACTCTTGAAAATCGAGAATAAAATGAATCTTGAATAATTTATTCCAAACAAGTCCCTTTTACAAAGAAGACAGGATCTGCTTCTGAATATTTGAATCCCATCTTTTCATACAATCTTTGTGCAGGAATGTTGTCAGCAAAATAATGCAAGATCACAAGGTTGGATTCCTTGAGAACTTCTTCAACAACGGATTTGATACATGCTGCGGCATATCCCCTTCGAAGATGGTCGGGATGTGTTGCAACATTGCCAATCTCTGTTCCATAGGGTGTCATATAGTGAATCCCCGCCACTGCAGATATTGTTCCTTCTGGTTCTTTTATTCCATAGAATGGTCCTAAATTCATAGCATTCGGAGTCCATGCTGGCGTCCCACTCAATCTGTAGAGATCTTTCAACTTTTCAGCATCATCGATTGATAACTTGACAGGTTGTCGTTTGCAATCGCAATAAAGCTCTGTTGATCTGTCTGCTATCATCTGACGCTCCGTTATCGGTTGTAAAATGACACAGGCTTTATCAAATTGATAGAGCTGGTATTGAGTGCAGATGGCAACAAACTCCTTACCGACCAGTAAATCAGAGAAATCCGCCATAATCTGTTTCAATGCATCCACATCTCTACTCCAGAATGCTGTTGCCAAGAAATCCAAGTCTCTATAGAGCGAGAACACTGCATCAATTCTATCTCCATTTCTTAATACTCTAACATCACACCAATCTCTAAGCTGTGTACAATCTGCAATCAAGACAATGTTTGATAGCGAATCTTTTGATAAAATACCAAGAACATCATCGATGTTTGCCTGTGATAGGGTTTCAATTCGAGTGCTCATCTGTTACATCTTCCACATCTGTCGTGTTGATATCATATTCACATTGCTGATTTAGGCATCAACTCGATGTCTACTACCAATCATCATCCTCCCAATCATCATCACCCCAGTCCTCTTCCTCCATTATGTCTTCTTCATCAAGATGCATCTCTTTCATCTCTAACCTCTCTTCAAAAATGGATTCCTCTCTTATTCATTTTTCTCTCAGGATTTGATAGAGTGACACTAAAAAACATCCAGATCTTTACCCGATACCACAGGTCCGTTATATCTCTCTGATATCTCTGATAGTAGCTGTTCATCAGACTGACTCCAGTGAAGTTGATGATAAAGAACAAGTATACCTGGCTTAACCATATTCGCTATTTCCGCAAGTTCATGCGATGATGTATGTACTGCTTTGTGATATCTCTTCCATTCTTCAGGACGTGTCTGTAGTCCCTGAACAGAATAGACCTCATGCAACAGGACATCACAACCTCTTGCATTCTTAATGAGATTTGCTGAGGGTCTAGTATCTCCGGATATGACAACGGTTTTGGTCGGCGTTTCAAATCTATAGCCATATGACTCTAAAGATCCATGATCTACTGCAAATGCCTTTACTTCCACTAGCTCGTCACTGTAGACTTCTCCCTCGGATATCTCATGAGTATTGACAACATAGGCTTCTTTCATCGCAGGTTCCAATCCTGCTATTCTTTCATTTTGATCTATTTCATAGGCTGCCATGATATGCTTGGTCATCTCTGTAATTCCTTTTGGTCCAAACACCTCAATTGGGTCACTTCTTCCAGCCACTGCAGGAGTAAAAATGAGATCCGGATAGCCAAGTGTATGATCGGAATGAAGATGCGTAAGAAAGGCTCTTTTCAGGGCGGTAATCTGTAACCCTGCAGCAGCAGCTCTTCTGACGACCCCGACACCAAAATCAATAATGTAAATTGATGAATCGACAACCAGTGCTACTGATGGACCTGATCTCTCAGGATCGGGATTGGGTGTACCTGTCCCTAATAATATTACTTTTGTTGCCACTTCAATCACTTGATTCGTGAGTTACCAGATTATCTAATATTCTCCGTAGATATGATTCGAGAGTATCTATGTCTTCTGGAGTAAATCCCTTATAGAAAATCTCAGTCATTTCAGCAGATAGTTTAATGTACGTATTTTGAAACCTTCGAGTTTTTTCTGTGAGTTGAATCAGAATCCTTCTTCTATCCTCTGTCGACTGTTGTCGCTCAACATAACCCGCATTCTCAAGATTGTCTAACAACTCACTCATTGTTGATTTTCTTAACAATGTTCTTTTTGACAATTCCTTCATTGGGATTCCATCTCTCTGTAACAATGCGAATAGTATCCGCCCTTGCCCGGGTCCTATTTCTATATCGTGTTTTCTCATTATATTAGTAAATACTCTTCGTCCTAGATGATGAATTTGGGTGATGAGAAATCCACCCTCCCTCTGTGACATCAATTCATATCACCTATTTCCAACCTGAATGTAGAGCTGCCAGTCCATCCTTTTGCTATTGCAGGAAAAATTCTAAGAACTGTATAATCAGGATCCTCTACCCCCATTGGATAATACCTTTCCCACCCTTCATGCCATAGTGACTCTTTTAGCTCCATATCCTCCACTATTTGAAGATCGCCGCCAAACATTACGCCCTTTGACTTTTCAGGTATACAGTAATAGACAGATGCTACAGGTTTTCGTTTAATATCTATGAGTTTTGGTGATGATGTGTTGGTTCCGAATAGAATCATGAAATCATCTTGATGATTATTAAAGATAGGACTTAATTTTGGAAACCTCTCTTTATTTCTGAGATTGAACATGGCTCGCGTCTGGGGATATCCATTTTTATGTACAGTAGTAAGGTAGGCTGGCCATCCTTTGTCGAGTAATTCTAAGCATAACGCTCGAATTTCATTTTGGTCCACTTTGATCACCACTCTTTTGTTCGGCTACGAACTAATTTGTTCGTTTCCTAACTAATAAGGATTTAGTTTCAGGTTTGTGTCTTTCACGATGTATTAGATATAGTGATAAAAAATCAGAAATCAAAATCCTTCTTCTGTCCGCAGTTGCTAAACAGCAGAAAAGCAGCGCTAGTCTGTAATCTCTGGAAACTTGAAATAAAAAAGAGTGGAAGCAGGAGTTCTGCTTCCTTGCTGAGTGAATTCTATCGTTTCTTGATAATGATTGCAACTATGAGTAGAACCACAACTGCTCCCGCGATAAGTGCGAGGGTCGTTGGATCTGTCAAATTATTGATTGGAGTTGTTGATACTGTTTCTACACCAAGAACTGGGTCATACTCTAGAGTTTCATTTCCAAAGTTTTGGAAGGCAAGATAGATTGACTCTCCAGCTTCAAGTCCAATTCCTTCACCATAGCTGGCTTTAACCTCTAATGAGTTGTTTGCAGCTAGAGCTGTTGGTTCATATTCGAAGTATCCATTTGAAAACTGGAATTGTGTTCCTGTTTTATGGAAACCAGATGGTTCTGTATCACCTTGAAGTTGACCGTGTGTGCTCTCTGTGACTGTAAATTGTAGGACTAGAATGGAGTCGTTGTAGGTCCAGTTCCAACCATCAACAATTAGATCAAATTTCATCTCACCTGGATTTGATAGGTTGAGATGTACTCTGATTTGTACGTATACATCAAAGGATGGCATGTTTGGTAACATCCCATAATCCTTTCCTAGACTTTCTTCACGAGGATCATGTTCAGCGGTAGTTGTAAAGTTGAAGTGGACTGCAGTAATGTTTTCATCTTCTTCATCTACTATAAAATCGCTAAAAGTCCAATTGGTTGTAGGAAGTACAAAAGGAGCTCCAATTATTTGATCTGTAGAATTATCAAAAATTCCGTCACTATTAGTATCGTTTGCTTCAAATAACCTCACAAACATAACATGATAATCTACACTTGGATCATTAGGATCCCACCAATGAAAGTGAGGTGCTTGATTATTACCTGTCACTTTAATTGCGATATCATCCGTTGTAAGGGACACAATACCAGCTGAGTAATTGTATTCAACTGAATTGTTCTGAGCTACTGCTAAGGGAGTTCCAATCCCAACAAGCAATAACATAAACAATGACATTATGATTTTACTTTGAGTGTTCATTATTCATTCACTGATTAGAACCATCGATATTAGTATTTATAGCCAATATTAACTAGCAATTCATTTGGCAGAGATAAAAATATCTATAATTACTTTAGATAGTAAATAAAGGTTTATGAATACTTGTAATGGTTAAAATGACCATTTAGGTCTATTTATTAATTAACCTCTGAACGTGGTCAATAACGTTCTCAACAGTAAATCCATATTTCTCAAATAAGACCTTAGCTGGTGCTGAAGCACCAAACTTGTCAACACATATAGTATCACCATTCTCTCCAATCCATTGACTCCATCCCTGAGAAACGCCTGCCTCTACTGCAAGTCGTGCAGTCACCCTTGGTGGCAGGACTGAGTCACGATATTCCTGACTCTGACTCTCAAAGAGTTCCCAGCTTGGAAATGAAACCACCCTTACCTCTATCTTCTTCTCATGCAGTTTCTCAGCTGCTCTAACAATTAATTCCACCTCTGAGCCTGAAGCCATGAGGATAATTCTTGGGCTCTCTCCATAATCTCTTAACACATAAGCGCCACGTGATGTATTTGAAGCCGAGTTGAATAGGGACCGATCAAGGGTCGGTACATTTTGTCTTGTGAGTACAAGAAGTGTTGGACCATCACGTCGTGAAATCGCAATCTTCCATGTCTCTCTTACTTCATTTGCATCTCCTGGTCTAATCAGAACAAGATTCGGAATTGTACGTAAAGCAGCTAGATGTTCAATTGGCTGATGGGTTGGACCATCTTCACCTACACCAATACTATCATGAGTGAATACCCAAATACTACCATGCCTTGAAAGAGCAGAGAGTCTAATTGAAGGACGCATATAGTCTGAGAACATGAGGAATGTTGCTCCAAATGGTATAATGCCTCCATGAGCTGCCAATCCATTAATAATGCCAGCCATCGCATGTTCCCGTACTCCAAAGTGAATGTTTCTACCTTCCGGGCTTTCTGCTTGGAATGATGGACTTCCCTCTATCCATGTCTTATTCGATGGAGTGAGGTCCGCGGAACCTCCCATTAATTCAGGTATTTTTTTCGCCAAAGCATTGATGATCTTTCCAGAAGCCACTCGCGTGGCCAATCCTTTTTCATCTGGAGGGAACTCGGGAAGGTCTTCATCCCATCCTTGACAACGGTTTCCCTTCATTCTTCGACCATATTCAGCCGCTAGTTCGGGATAATCATTAGCATAACTCTCAAATGACGCATTCCATGCATCTTCGATTTGTGCGCCTTTTTTCCCAATTGCTCGATAGTGTTCCAAGACATCATCAGGAATATAAAAATCAGGCTCAATTGGCCATCCTAGATTCTTTTTGGCAGCCTGTAGTTCCTCCACCCCTACCGGTTCTCCGTGTGCCTTTGAAGTGTCTTGTTTCGTTGGTAATCCATAACCTATGTGAGTGCGACAAATGATCAAAGATGGTCGTGAATCGTGTTTTGCCTTCCTAATTGCGTCATCAATTGCATCAACATCATTTCCATCTGTGATTCTTTGTACATGCCATCCAAAAGCTTCGAATCTTGCTCCCCGATCCTCTGTGAAAGTCAAATTCGTACTTCCATCAATCGATATCTCATTATCATCATACAACATGATGATGTTTCCGAGTCGTAGATGTCCTGCTAGTGAGGCCGCCTCAGATGATATTCCTTCCATTAAATCCCCATCAGTCACAATCGCATAGAGATAATGGTTTACAATTTCATGCCCTTGTCTGTTGAAGGTTGCTGCTAGATGTTGCTCTGCAATTGCCATACCAATACAATTAGCAAATCCCTGTCCAAGTGGTCCTGTAGTGACTTCAACCCCTGCAGTTAAAGTACTCTCGGGATGACCGGGCGTCTTACTCTTCCATTGTCTGAAATTCTTCAAATCTTCCAGCGATAGATCATAACCAGTTAGATGAAGTAATGAGTATAGTAGCATAGATCCATGTCCACCCGATAGTATGAACCTATCTCTATCCCACCAAAGTGGATTTGTTGGATTGAATCGTAAATGTCGTGTCCATAGAGCATATGCCATTGCAGCTGCACCCATTGGCATGCCAGGATGTCCTGAATTTGCTTTTTGAATTGCATCTGCAGAAAGAAATCGAATTGTATTTATCGCACGATCTTGAAGTGACGTTTCAATCATAAGGGCCTCTCCATGAAATATCTGGATACAAAGCGCGTTTTAAATTATACATCCCACTTTTGGTTGTTCCGTTTAATGAGATAGGTTTCTATCTCATTCTTCGGGATTTTATAGATTTCCAACTTGAGTCCCTGGAGGATATGCTTTCAAGAAATCCTCACGAGTTATGTCCATAATTATGTGATCATTGAATTTTCCAGCCATATATGATGCTTGTCTTAATACTCCAATTCGTTTGAATCCTGCTTTCTCATAAGCCCTTTGAGCTCGTTTATTGATATCCAGTGTTTCAAGGATGATTGAATTCAGACCCAGTATGTGAAAGCCTACCCATAGCATTACCTTTGTTGCATCAGTTCCAAATCTCTTACCAAAATTCTCTGGATTGTGAATGGCAATTCCAAATTCTGCTCTCTGATGTTGCTTTGAAATATCAAAGAAGCTCGTCGTTCCTAGGAAGCTATTTGTCTTCTTGTCTTCTATCGCTAGAACCAGTCCACCATCTTTCCAAGGATTCATTGTGGTTGCTCGTTCTAACCACTGTTTCTCAGCCATCCTAGACATTGGTATTGCACCAGCTAAGAACTGCCGCATTTCGAAGTTATTCCAATACTTCAGAATAATATCCAAGTCTTCCATCTCTATAGCCCTAAGACGGACCAATTCACCACAGTACATACATCTGCTGGTGCAAATATTCAGATAAAAATGCTACAATCAAGCCGAGTTCGATAGACTAATTATCAATGGTGCGTGAAATCAGTCAAAAATGGGGATAGTCATCTATGAATCCACGGAAACACTATTTTTCCCGGCCTGTTGTCCGTATTGATCTAGCTAGAGGTCAGTTTCCAAAGATATGCCCCATCTGTGGAGAACGAGGAACAAATCTTGCTCGTATTACCATCGTATCAGGAAGAAAGCAATATCTTCTAAGATCATGGGATCCATATTATGATCCCTTTGTTCGAAGGCGTCATGGCATTCCAGAATCAAAATTAAAGATTCTACCAATCTATACATGTGACAATCATTATTTCTCAGATGAGGGTCATGAACGATACAAATCACTCTGTATTATTATTGATGGCTTTGCTATGGCCTTTTTATTTTTCGCACTTATATTCATCGGAGATTCCATTGCTCGTGGTCAGAGTATTACAATTTGGTCAATGATTTTCATTTCTTTTTTTGCTCTATCCATGTTTCTCTCGCGGATTGCTTTTCGTCCAAATATTGTTGAGCGCGCGGTCAAGATAATTGGATTCGATCCCGGGATGCAGAATGTCATTCTAGAATTCAGCAATAAGGCATATCGTGATGCAGTTATTGAGGCTAATCCAATGACCTCTGAGTTAGTTAGCTGGATAGTGAAACCTGGGAACTAAGACGAGTTTAAGAAAAAAGGAGATGCTCATGTTGCTTCGAGCATGAGCACTTCATCATCTGTTAAAGAATGATTCGTTGATTGGGTATTAGATAATGTTTGTTGAATGACTTGAATGGTGCTGTTAGAGGTCATAATTACCACCTGTATTAGTATGCATGAGTAATTGCTTTTGTTGAGATGACTTTTTTGCATTGAATGGATGTTCTTTTTGTAGTAGTCATGATGATTTACCTCCGGTAAAGGAATGCATATGCTACAGCCTCTGTGGAGAGGAGATTTCTCTTATACTTCACAAGTTCAGTTCGGTTGTTTGTTGTTAGAGCCATAATAGTTCACACTGAATACTGCTCAGAATTAGTATATATACCGAAGCCACTTTTGAGGGACACAACATGAAGTCACAACATGTGACTAGTTAACTCTCAATATGATGAGTTGATGGAGCTATGGAAGACAGAATTGTAACCGGCCTGATAAAAAAAAGTGGCGCAAGTTATACAATTATCACTGATGACGGTAAAGAATATTATCTCTCAGCAATACTACCTTGGGAAGCTGTTTCTGCAGATTATGGTGTTCAGGAATTTGAATCCAATGTTGGTAAATATGTAACAGTGAAAGGATTGACTGATGGTCATACAATCTATCGGGCAACACTACGTGAATGTGATTTGAAGTAATTAGTATCGATTTGAATATTGCATCAGAAAAAGCATATTATCTGCAATAAGCGGATAAAAGGTCTACATGATGTAGACCTAATCCATTTCCTACAGAATAACTCTATCAGAGCTTAAGTTCTACTTCACTTTTCCAGAGACCATGAATATTACAATAAGCAGTAGCCATGAGTGTTCCTGATTTCTTTGTTTTAAATACAAATTTTGCGACGGGTTCAGTGTATATTGTACTTGTATCTGCTCCCTCGACAGATTCGCCATGAGTATCAAAGCTCACATAGCCAATTTCAGCTGGGAACTTTGCTCCATCGGGCCAAAGGAAAAGATCTATCCATTTTATGTGGTGAGCCGTTGTATTCGGATGTGGTATCTCCTTGCCAACAGTTACCTTAACTGTCACTGTACCATCTTCAACCTTTTTAATATCAATAACTGGTATATGTTTTTCATTTTTCCAATCGTCTGTCTGAATCCATTTCTTTGACATTATCCCTACCTCAAGTATATTGTGACCATAGGTTTTCCCTACGCACTCTAATGAATTATACATCTTCTGTTAAAACACTTATCTTACAGCAAGACTCAGAGTTATATGTGATTAACTTATTCACAAAATCGCTGTTTATAGATCTACCAAAGAGGAGAATAGAATGGAATATTTTCGCCCTTTACACCCAAATAAGACTGTATACATCTCGTTGCTTGCGGTACTTACTGCACTCACGACCGTGGCAACAATCGTACTAATTGTTCCATTTCCTACCACTGCAGGGTACTTCAATCTCGGTGACGTCCTCGTGATGCTTAGCGGCTTTATTCTTGGTCCCATTGGAGGATTTATCGCTGGGGGTGCTGGTTCGGCAATTGCGGATCTACTCATTGCTCCTCAATATGCTCCGATAACTTTCATTGTAAAAGGTTTGGAAGGCATGTCTGTTGGTCTACTAAGTGCAAAGACAGTAAAAGAAACACATCTAAAATTGTGGGATATAGTAGGTGTTGTTCTAGCTTCTGTTGTCATGATGTTAGGCTATTTTCTTGGGGAGATGTATCTGCTGGAGTATTCTTTTGGGGCTGCCTTAGCAGAGCTTGTCACTGTGAATTCGATACAGGTTATTGTTGGCTCCATTATCACACTCATGATTGGTCCCATAATAAGAGATTATTTTAGAGGATTGAATTACAATATTGAGAATTCTGAGATGCCCCTTGATACTGACTAACTACTAAACATGTCAGACTTCTTCTGGTGAAAATTTAAGAGTACTTCAATGCATGAATTGCAGAAAATATAACTTGTAGATGCTGGGGGAACTGTTTTTTAGCACTTAATCCCATCGGCAATTAGACCAAAGGGGTCTTACAGTTCTTAGAATTATTGGAAGGTCTACAAATGACTGACAGACAAAAATTGAGAATTGATGAGAAACGCTTGAGAGAGATTAATGCATTTCTCCTTAAGGATAATAATCCTCTTGTTGCCAGACTTTTCGATGTAATCGACAAGTATGGGGGAGTTGATGAGATAAACAGGAAAGCCAGAGAAGCAAGGAAGTTTGAGAATCTATTAACATCTCTGGAGCAAAAGAATTCTCCTTATGTCAAGGATCTTCTATGGCTTCAAGAACAGCGTGATAATGAGGAATTCATTAGTATTCCTGACTATAGGCGCAAAATACTTGGTGAAAAAGCTGAATCAATGGTTTTTGATGAAAGTTATGCCGTTACACTTGAAATTAGTGCTTGTCAATATTTCCCTTGGCTTATTGAAGAAACTAAGCAATCTATCAAAAATGGTGAATTGATGCCGGGCCGTTTCATCCGTGTTCGTAATATGGCTGAGCAATCAGCTGATAATGATGTACTTGCCTTCGCCGCTGCCATGCAGATTGTCGGGTCATCATATGTGGAAACCCTTGATACAAAGGGTACATATCCTGGACCTGACGGAGCTCCTGTAAATGTCCATCTTGGGGGACCTGCAACAATAACAGGGTATTTTGGTGGAGTTGGTATGCCAAATGACTTTCCTCTAAAGTGGGCTGATGAATTCCTTCACTACTACACTACCTATGGAGTAAAACAGGTCCTCAATATCAATCCGGGTAGTGTTATGATTGGCTATATGATGCATAAACTCGGGATTGATATGGAATTCAAAATATCTGTTTATATGGGAAACGACAATCCCTATGCGTGTCTTTGGACTCTGATGACTGCAAAATTGTTTAGTCGTGATGATGGAACAAGTCCTCTTATTGGATTCAACCTCTCAAATAGTGTAAACAATGAGACTATTGAGTTAGCAGCATATATTCGGAAGGATTTTGGCTTTGAAGATGTTGTCCGACTTGAACACCACATCACTGAGACTTACAAGAGCATTGTAAGACAGCCATACGATAGACTTCCAGAGCTTCTTGAGATGGCGGATCACATAAAGAACATTAGTGCAAAACATGAGGGTGGTGTTCCTGAGATTGAGAAAATCCGCGAATATCCCAGTGATATTCTTGACTACTTTAGAAAGAAAGAAGATATTATTGAAACAGGACAAATGCCACTGCATTTAATCAATTATCTAGACAAACACCAATCTCTAAATAGAACTGCTGAAGAACTGACCAGACGCGGTCTAACATTCATTGCTGCTCCATTGCTGCATAAAATGTAGACGAAATCAACACATGTAAGAAATAGTAAGGGGAGTCTATCTTGGCTCTCCCTACATATCTGGTTGGAAAACATCATCATACATATTTTGCAGTCTTGTCTTGTGAACTTCTTCTTCGCCTGCAAGAGTTTCAAAAACTGATCTGTGTACTCCACTGCTCGTAAGTTCAGACAGAGCTTTGTAAAAACTGTGGGATGCATCCTCACGCTTGATTGCGACAATAAGGATGTCTTGTGGTGATGATGATGGTACTAATGGAATATCTATGAGATATTGACTGAGATTCATCTTCTCAAGTTCGTCTTCGGTCTCGCAAGTAAAAGTTCCACACACTCCTGCCTTGAGGGCACTCTTCAGCTTTTCTTTGTGAGTTACTTCTTGTTTTGCTAATTCATGAAGTAATTTCATCGAGGACTTGAATTCTGCTTCTTCAGAAGCTTTCATGTAAAATTCATAGGCCTCTTCCTCTCTTTGAATTGCGAGATTCACTAATCTTTCAAAGGTCTGTTGAATACTTGTCACTATTAATCCCCTTAATCTTGAGTACGAATATTCGTTTTAAGCATAATGATAGAATATCATTGATACCATGTTTTTCCTACAAGCACCTTTAACATTAGGTATTTTTCAAAATCGCTTGGAGAACCGTATTGGAAACCGAAAACGATAGAACCTTTAACTGTGCTGAGAGTGTCCTTATTGCAGTTAACAGAGAAAAATCTCTCCCGGATTATAATCTCTGCTGCATGAAGATTACATCGGTTCTTGGTGGAGGAATTGCTGGAACAGGTGAAGTATGTGGAGCTATTACTGGTGCTCTCATATGCCTTGCTCTATTGCTAGGTACATATGGAAATGAACCATTAGAATATTTCATTTCAAAGCGGTCTCTAGTACGAGAAACTATCAAGACTTTGATGGATGATTTTGCACACGATTGGGGTTCTACCCATTGTAGAGATCTCAAAGCCATAGATGAAGGAACCTATCCTAAATCTGGATATCGTAGGAATAACGAATCACCACGGAAACGTTGTGATGATTATGTGATCTGGGCAATCCAAAAAACAAATGAAATTCGTGATAACTTCCTTAGTGAATAGTTTTGGGCCATATGTTATCAACATGTTAGGAAACAAAACACAGAAGTGCAACCACTCTACTTACTATTCAATATCATTTTGGACGGGATAACATGCAGTTATGGAGTAATGATTTTCCTGAAGGTGGTACAATTCCTGAGTGTTGTGGATATAGACATCAGAACAAACGACCTCATCTTGCTTGGGATCAAGTTCCAGAAGGAACAAAGAGCTTTGCACTTATCTGTAATGATCCTGATGCACCTGTAGGTGATTGGATTCATTTCCTTGTCCACGCAATTCCCCCGGGCGTTCGTGAAATTCCTGAAAGTGAACAAGTTCCAGGAATCCTTGTAAAAAATGATTTTGGAATCGAAACCTGGGGTGGACCTGCTCCACCTATGGGGACACACAGATACTTCTTTACACTTTATGCTCTTGATGTTTCTTCACTTGAAAATGTACATTTGAACAATTTTCGTGATCAATGCGAGAGTCACAAGATAGAATCTGCGCAAACAATGGGTAAATATACACGAAGATAGAAATCAGAAAAAGTAGATATCGAGTAAAATAGCTCGATTTCAAATTAATTACAAGTTTGATGTGTGAAATAGATGTCCACCAATTTACTAGAAACAAGAGACCTTCGTGTTGAAGTAACTGGTATACCTATTCTGAGTGGCGTTGACATTGCATTTCAAGCAGGGCTAGTGTATGCCGTTCTAGGTCCAAATGCATCAGGTAAATCCACGCTTGCAAAGACTATCATGGGTCTGCCAGATTACAAGATTACTGGAGGTGATATTCTCTTTAATGGTGAATCAATTGTAGACAAGAATATCACTGAGAGAGCTAATCTTGGAATTGCCTACGCATTTCAAACACCACCATCTATACAGGGTGTGAAATTGGATGATTTTATCTGCCGTATTTGTCCTGAATACCAATGCAAGGCTGAAATCGACCAGCTCATGGGTGATGGTTGCTCTTGTAAACAGGAACTGTATGATGACTTCAGAAGACTAGGCATTGAGAATTTAGCACATCGTGATTTGAATGATGGGTTCTCTGGTGGAGAGTCAAAACGGAGTGAGCTTTTCCAAGTTCTCTCCATGAGACCAAAAATTATGTTTCTCGACGAACCTGACAGTGGCTTGGATTATGACTCGCTAAAGATAGTCGGTCATGAACTCAAGGCAATCAAAGATAGAGGCGATACGACTTTAGTCATAATTAGTCATCACCGATACGTCTTGGAATTCCTTGAAGTAGATAAAGTATACATCCTCAATAATGGACGGATGGTCTATACCGGTGATATGAGTGACATCCCTATTCTAGAAGAAAAAGGGTATGAACGATTCCTTTCTGAGGTGATCGGTTAATGCCTTCTAGTGATGAACTCAAGAAACGTGCAGAATCAGCTAAAAAGAAGACAGCTACGTATGGTGATGACCTCGACTTAGACAAATATGATTATTCTGATACAAATCCAAGCGAGTTTGAGTCAATAGAAGAGATATCATCTGCTGATCGAAGTCTTGTCAGCGAGGTGGGATTTGACCTATCACAAAAGAAAGTTTCTGGAACCTTTATGCAATTTGACAATGAGAGTGTTCTTGCAGATGTTTTGTTAGGTCAAGAGGGACTAGAAGTTCTCTCTATGAGGCAAGCTCTTCAAAAATATGATTGGTTGAAGGATTATCTTTGGAAGGCTGTACCAGTAGATTCTGACAAATACACAGCGCGAAGTGAACTTGAAACCTATAATGGCTATTTTATTCGAGCAGAAGCTGGTGCCAAGATTGGCATGCCTGTACAAAGCTGTTTGATTATGAAGAAAAATCAAATCGTGCAAAATGTTCACAATGTCATTATCGCGGAGGAAGGTTCTGAGCTACATATCATCACAGGTTGTGCTACTCCATCATCCGTAGAGCAATCGCTTCATCTCGGTGTTTCAGAATTCTATGTGAAAAAGAACGCTCGCCTTTCATTTACTATGGTTCATAGGTGGAGTGAGAGTACAGATGTGCGACCTCGGTCTGCAGCAATTCTTGAGGATAACGCCAGTTACATATCCAGTTATGCATTATTAAGTCCCCTCAAGTCGATCCAGACATTTCCAAAAGTCCGATTAATTGGTTCTGGAGCTAAATCTGACCTATACTCAATTGTCTACGGAAGTAAGAATTCCAAATATGATATCGGTGGATCATTAAGTCTTGAGGCTCCACGAACGAGTGGTAAGGTCATATCTCGGACAATTGCAACTGACCAATCCGAAATCATCGCAAGAGGCGATCTCATAGGACTCTCTAAAGAAACTCGCGCTCGACTTGAGTGTGATGGCCTTCTTATCAGTGATAACGCAACTATTCGAGCTATCCCCATGTTATCTGCTCAGGCTGAAGGCTCCGAACTCAGTCATGAAGCCACAGTGGGTAAAGTTGGAGCTGAACAACTCAGTTATCTGATGAGTCGCGGTCTGAATGAAGAAGAGGCCACTTCACTAATTATCCGTGGTTTTGTTAAATTGAAAGTTCCTGATTTGCCAGTGGCACTTCAGAAGTCAATTGATGATGCAGTCAAGATGAGTCTTGAGGGCGGAATGTAATATTATCTTCTGGGAACTATTTCCTTTATTTCGCTTGGAAGATACTTGTGCAATGCAGTCGGGATTTTAACAGATCCGTCCTCTTGTTGGTATACTTCTAGAATTGCCACCAATGTGCGAGGATTTGCAACCATGGTGCTGTTGAGTGTATGAATATAGTCCTTATCTGTTCCTCCCTTCTTTAACCTATATTTGATGTTTAATCGGGTTGCCTGATAAGCAGTGCAATTGCTACAGGAGCCTCCCTCTCTATACTTCTGTTGTCCAGGCATCCATAGTTCTAGATCGTATTTCTTTGCTGCTACAATTCCAATATCACCAGTACAAACGTTAACAATTCGGTAAGGCAGTTTAAGTGATTGAATGAATGCTTCCTCATTACGAATTAGTTCCTCATGAAGGTTCCAAGACTCTTCCGGAAGACTGAAGATAAATTGCTCTACTTTATTGAATTGATGAACTCGGAAGATACCTTTAGTGTCCTTCCCGTGAGATCCTGCCTCTTTTCTAAAGCACGTACTAATACCTGCTAATTTTATTGGCAACTCCGTTGGATCAAAAATATCTCCCATATGTATTGCAGCTAACGGATGTTCTGAAGTAGCAATGAGATACAAATCTTCGCCTTCAATCTTGTACATGACATCCTCAAAATCTGCAAGGTCTGTTACACCTTCATAGGGTTCACGACGCATCATGAATGGTGGGTACATTGGAGTATATCCCTTTTTCCGCAACATCTCAAGTGCCATCTGTTGCATAGCAAGATCCAACATTACAAGTTCATTCTTGAGATAATAAAATCTTGACCCAGCTATTTTAGCTGCATTCGGAATATCACCAATATTTAGAGATTCCAAGAGGTCAACATGGCTACGAACTTCAAACTTATACTCTGGTCTTCCGCCCCACTCTTTTACAACTTCATTATCTTCATCACTTATTCCATATGGGACGCTCTCATGAAGGATGTTTGGTAATTTCATCTGAATTCTTGTTAGTTCTTCTTCCAAAGATGCTGTTTCCTGTTCCACCCAAGCAATTCTCTTATTTACTTCACCTGCACGTTCAACGATTTCGGAATCATCTTTTCCTTGTTTCTTTAAGAGCCCTACCTCTCTTGATAATTTGTTTCTCTGTGTTCTCAGATCTTGAATCTCCTTCTTCAGACTTCTAACCTTCTCATCAACATCTAAAAGTCTCTGAAAATCCTCAAGCTTTGCTACATCTCTTCTACGCTCTAGATTCTGTCGAATCAAGTCAACGTTCTCTCGGATAAATCGAATATGCAGCATGAAATCACATCACCTTATTCAACTAATATTACTCAAATCAACTTGTGTATCTTGATAAGTTGTTTCCTCAGGCCTATCTTTCTTATCTCCTTCTTTCAATAGCTCTTTTGTAGACATTTTCGATGAGGCCTATCTGACTCTGCCATGAGTATTGCTCTTCTATTTTCTTTCTACAATTATTGCCCATGGTTTCTCGCAGTTTCTTATCTTCTGAAAGAGTTCTCATTGCATCAATAACAGCATTTACACACTCTGGTTTAACTAGGATTCCCTCATTATCTCCCAATAGATTCACAGTTTCTCCGATTGCTGTAGTTATTACAGGAAGTCCACAACTCATTGCTTCCATCACACTGAGTCCAAGCCCTCCGATATTTTGGGGAATTACAAAGGCATCCATCCTCTGGAGTATGTTTGGTATCTTATCATGGTCGACTGCGCCAATCCAGTTAATTGACCCGTTATGATTAATATCATCGATTTGATATTTCAGCATTCCATCTCCGATTATTGTCAATCGGCTATTCGAGTTTTCGCGATGATATTCTTGAAATGCATCAAGAAGTATATGCACTCCTTTATCAAAACTGAGTCTACCCACATACACGAAATCTGTTATATCGTCATTAGTTCTTTTACTAAAATCTGGTCTAAAGAGATTAATTTCTACTCCATTTCGAACAACTGTAAGTCTGTCTTCTGAGAATCCTTTGTTTAGAAAGTATTGTTTCTGTGAGGGATCAACAAGTATTACCTCATCATATTTTCTGCTTGCAAAGAGAGAGGCTTTCCAAGCTATGCCAAAGAGTGTAGTATAGACTGAGCCTCCAGCTGCATATGCAAGATGAAATGTTACTACGAGGGGTGGTAAAGCATGTCTGAAATATGGGAGCATGAACTCCGTACTTCCTGAATTCATCTGAATATGCAATACATCAATATCCTGTTTTTCACATTCCTGTGCAATTGTCTTTGGAGATGACAAAGAATCAAGTGAAAAATGAGGATTTAGTTGAATGGCATTGAACCTGTGTATTCTCTCAGCAGGTATTCCATTCACATGTTTTGACTGGGTCATGACATGAACTTCATGTCCGTTTTTGGTAAGCCCCTTAAGGACTTCACCAGCTCTAATGCAGAGTCCATCTGGTGCTCCAAATTTGCTTACCATTCCAATCCTCATAAGAATCACTCAGGTCATTGTGTGGTCGATTTCATTTCCTTTTAACCGCTTCCGAGAAAATCAGTTACCATACTCAGATGATGGACAAAGATTGTTAATTGAACAAATGGAACACGCCGGACGCTGCGATTTACAAGTCTGACGGCCATGTGTACCAATTAAACGAGCATAGTCTATCCATTTATCTTTTGATAACAACTGCATCAAATCTCTCTCTATTTTGTCGGGTTTCTTATCATGTTCACTAAAGCCAAGTCTTACTGTGACTCTCATTATGTGAGTGTCTACAATAATCCCTTCTGCCTGTCCAAAGACAACCTGCAATACAACATTGGCAGTCTTTCTGCTTACACCCGGGAACTTTACTAGTTCTTCCATCTTATCTGGTACCGATCCATTATGGACCTCCGCAATCATTCTAGCTGTTTCTTTAATGTACGAAGCTTTTTTGTTATAAGCGCCACAAGGTCGAATTATTCTTGCTATATCGTCGATGTCTGAATTTGCTAGTTTCTTTGGAGTTGGATGTTTTCCAAATAGTTCAGGCGTTACTTTATTGACACCTGCATCGGTTGTCCTTGCTGATAATATGGTGGCAATAACCATTTCAAATGGATTACTAAAATTCAGATATGAAATTGGTGCATCTGGATAATTCTTCTCAAGTTTTCTCAGAATTTCAAGTGCTCTTTTTCTCTCCTCGCTCATTATAGTGCCTTCATTAGAGTAGGATATATTTGAGTACTTCAAATCTAGTATGATATGTAGATACTTATGATTCTACATCTTCAATATCTGTTGCTCCTTTTGTAGTCAAGTCGTACTTGGCTATTGCTCCAAGAATAAGGATGTTCAGGATTAAAACACCAACGAAGAGGAACAATATATTCGTTGCTTCTGAAATAATCCCTCCTATCAGTGGACCCAATGAAGAAGTCAACCATACAATGAACCAGAAGAGACTCAGGAATTTCGCGGTATCATATCCAGGAAGTCGTTTTCGAATCAGTACAAGTACAACCGTGTACCAAAGCGTGTCATTCACATACTTTAGTACTACTGCAAGAAATGAAGTCTTGAAAACAACTCCCAATCCAGGAATGATTGAATTTGCTGTTGTTGAGAATGATAGAGGTGCCCAATTAGGGACCCAATACGCCAGAATCAGGAGTGCAGCAGAAATTGGCATGATTGCATAAATTAGAAGTGCAGTCGATTTCACGCCTTTTCGATCAGTAAGTCTTCCAACTTTTAATAGAAGTGGAACTTGAATTGCTACAGTAGCAATTAGCATAACCACTATGGAAGGAACATCAATATACAATTCTTCATACATGTAGATGAAAGCGCCTAATTTGAAAAATGAATCACTGATAGCATCCAATATACATACAATAATCATCCCAGGAATTACTGTCAATAGAATTCTCAAAGCCCGTTTATTATCTTCAATAAAAATTTTCCAAAGTCTTGTACCAGCCTCTCTTCTATTCCTTTGACTAGATTCCAAATATTTTGCTCGTAATAATGTAGATAGTAAGAGTAAAACTCCGCTAATTAAACTCAGTAATCTGAATGCTGCAAAGTCCATTATTGGGTATAATATTCCGAACACTGATAGTGTAATTATTGAAAAAATCCTTCCTGCAGTAAAGAGAGACAGAGCAAGACCACTATGCTCCCGAGGAATATTATCCATTATATATGCACTCGAACCCCCCTTTGTCACTTCTGCTGAAACATTAACTAGTAATGCAATGAAAATGAGTAGTGGGTCAACGAATACTCCTATCATAA
Source organism: Candidatus Thorarchaeota archaeon (assembly GCA_016839245.1). The sequence goes on along the minus strand of JAEOUN010000039.1, from coordinate 7,268 downwards.
GATAGTAAATCGCTATAATAAACATCGAAACAACAGCGAGGGATTTTCTGTTGACTCTATCACCAATATATCCTCCAAAGAAACGCGCAGTTGCGCCTACAATTGATGCAATTGTAGTGATAGCGCCAATAAATACTAGATTCGGGATGATACTCCAAAGATAAAGATTGAAGAAACTATCCAAATATACAATGGCATTGAAAATCCACCCTGTGACTAGATAGACCTTGTAATTTCTCCATGAAAAAATAGCATTAAGAGAAGATCGGAGTCCTAGATATTGTTCCTGTTCCTCTCCTAGTTGACTGTGGTCCAATTCATCTGAACTCGAGTCTGTCCCAAGTTCTCGATCGACCGGATCTTCATCCAATGTTTCGTCACTCCGTACATCATCGTCTTGAACCACTTTCATTTTGATTCTTTCTCCGAACATACTCATAGCATCTTTAGAACCTCATCAATCAAAGGTGAGGTTTTCAACGAGCTATTGGTTCTGTTCGAAGCTATTTAGTTACCTTTTCTAATTACATCTATATATCACTCATTGGGAGAACTAACCTCCCAATTTGCGATTCTATCACTTGCTTTACTGATGGACCATTATTCGAATACAAGCACCTTGACCTCCCCATCAGCGGTGGGTACAGCCATTAATTTGTGGGTGCATATATCAGCGGTGATCACTAGGCATTCTGGAGACGCATTTGCTGCCATTAGGTTCTTGACCGTGCATTCTAAGTTAATAGCAGTCAGTCTAACAACCTCTGGATCAGTAAAAGGATCCACTTCTCTGCCTGCATCAGTAGAAGCAATGTTTCCGATTATTGGATTCATTCTTTCTGTTATCATTCGTTTTTTATTCTCCTTTGTTTCGTTTCTGCGGTTCTATCCCGCATTTTTCAATTTAGAATGGTTCTGGAACTGGGCTACCTTGATCGGGTTGCATTTGTTTTTTCTCTCCTTTTTTTTATGTTCTCTTTCTCTCTCGTGAAAGGTTGGTGATAGATTCCTTGTTGACTTCAAAGAAGCCATCTTGGAATTCTTCCACCAGTCTCTCGTGCTCTCATTCACTGATTGAACTCTCACACTGCAGAGCATGGCAAAGAATCCCATACCAACCAATGTCCAGCAATATCGGATCTCATAGTCCCTCTCATCCACCAAGGGAAGATTGGTATCCATATGCCATTTCTAGTGTCTACTAGAATGGACAAGGATCTTCACACGGTGGCTGAACAACGGATGAGATACCGTGCACGACACCAATTGATAGTAACTCCAATGCTGCACGATTCTTGGTCATGCTCTCATAGAGAGTTCGTATCTTGTCTGTGCTTATCGCTTTCACCTCCTTTGCTGAACATTACATGGTATGGTGGACACACTGACTTTTGCTCTAGCCACTGCGAGTTGGTTCACCTTATTTAACATAGTTAGCCGCCTGCCTCTGACTAGATAGGTAGATACTCTGAACTAGTTAGCTCAGTAAATCCAACCTATGAGCTCAGTCTGCAGTGTGAATCCAAGCAGTATATTGCACATCTGGCATAATAAGGGAGTGGTGTGCGGATAGATTTACTAGAATGCAGTCTTAGGCCAAATAGAAGGCATACATTTTCAGACGAAATATACCAGAATATCTGGATAATACTAGCGTATGACAAACCTGTCTTCCAACACATTCATATCTTAACACTTGGCCATATTACCTAGGTATTTGGTGGGATAATATGCGAGAACTCGGGCCTGGTGAACTCCGACTGCTTGGTCGATTAATAATTAATCCTTCATTACGTCAAGCTGGCTTAGCAAAAGATCTTCAAGTATCGCGTTCTGCGGTGAATCAACTTTGGAATCATTTAGAAACCGGCAATAACTTGTCTATCCGAGGAAATCTTGACTATGGTAAGGTAGGTCTTCAGCTAGTCTTTGGTTGGGCTACATCAGACAAAGGATCTGATGTACTTACTAAATTTGGTCGCTGGTTAAAATCGAGTAAGTTAGTCGTTACAGTATCTCCCTCACTTATGTCTTCGACATTTAATTCTCATATATTCTTTGAAGTAGTACTTCCTCTTGGTCGTCAGTCTGATTGGTTTCATAGTCAAGTTGATAGGTTTAGAAAGAAACCCTATTCACTTACTATCTATACAAGTGAATGCTCGAAGATTTCACATCACATGAATCTGGGTCTATTTGATGGCACCATCTGGTCATTTCCTGATAATTTTCGCCTTGAGGCTTCCATTGGTGTTGCAAGTAGCTATGTAGATATCTTGCCTAGTGTGGGTACTGTTGAGCAGAGTACTCCGACTGAGTTTTCAATCGACAATCTTCTTGTTGCAGCTGCTCTCGAAGATGATTATTACGCTACCGCAACAAAAGTACAAGACTTCTATTCAAACCTCGCTATTAATCCTGACTCGGGACGAACACTCCGTAGACGGATTGTCAAGGTACGTAATGATATTGCAATCCCTTATGTTGAGATTGACAATATTGGACTGACACAAAGGTTACTGGTCTGTATCCGTGATGATGATGCCTACAAAGAATCAGTATTCTCTCAGGTCCTTCATGCTCAGGCAGGTACTTTTCCAAAAGCTCGTGTCCTATCGGGACCTAGTCTAACCTTACTCGAATTAGAGATTCCAAGTCATGTGGAATGGGTGACTCTCTCTCAAGTTTTATCAAGTCTTGCAGGTAATGCTTCAGAGATATGTACATTTATAGCCGACCTAACAGAGAAGAGGACACGATTAAAGAGTGTGGTGTCTCATCTAACATCTCGCACCTCCTCTAGATGAGAAAATCTGGCGTTGAAAAAATTGAACAAAGCAGGAATGGGATCAGAAGAACCAAACCAAGACTCTACTTTGGGTCAGGTCTCTTTCCACACTCCTTTTGATGATTTAATTCCCAAACTTGATGATCCCGAAGCTCAGTTTTATCTTGATGCTATTAGAATTTACTTGGGTCTGTGTGAAGGGACTATTACCATGGAAAGCGCTCTTAGAGCGGTTGACATGTTGAAACAGAATCCTGAATATACTGCTTATCCAATAAATCCTACCATACTCTCTATTAATCAACGTTACAAAATGAAAATGCTTGAGAATCTCAAGACACTTAAAAAATTCAATCTTTTCACGAGAAGTTCTATCAAGTCCGCATTGAATTTTGCATTTCTTATTGAAGAAGCCCCTATTACAACAAATGATCTTTCTGTCCTAACAGTGCTTACCAAGGATCCAACTATCTCTCTTGTTAAGGCTTCTAAGATTCTTAATGTTGCACCAAGGACGATTGCTCGTTCAATTGAAAGGTTGCAAGAGCGAAATCATCTTAGGATTACTTCTTTGGTAGATTTCTCGGCTTTTAATCTTCAATCCGTAATGATGTTCTTTACAGTTCAGGAGGGCATTGATTGGCAGGAAATTGAACGAGGTTTCTCTCATTATCCCTTTACCAAGAGCATCCTTAAGACCACCATGACAGATGTGGGATATGTCACATTTCTAATACCAAATTTTGATGAGAATATCAAACCTTTCGATAGATCTTTGACACGAATAGGTTCTACAATTTTTGATTATCTCAGTATACATCATCAAACAAGCTCTGGTTCAACTTCCAATGTTGACTTGTACCGTAATGATAACTGGAACTTACCTGAGCATATGGAAGACCTTTTGGAAGATGATCTTGAATTTGATCATGAATTGGCACCGCCTCTTTTGTTTTGTTCTGGTGTAAAACCCGAGTTGAAAATCGAGGATTATGTTGTAGCCTCTCAACTTCAGCTGAATTCAAGAGACCCTCCTAGTAAAATTAGCGAAAGCCTTGGTATCAAAGGATTTGATTATGATGCAAAAGATGTTTCTTCCATTCTAAGGAAACTTCAAAATCGTAACCTGTTATTACCGTATATTGTCTTTGCATTACCTAAGTTATCCTCGAACTTCGTTTTCGAGATAGTCTGTAGTTCTGAGGTCAAGCCTCGTATTTTAGAGACGATTCGTAAGTTTCCATGGGTGATGTACTATCTCTCTTCGCGAGGAATACTTGTCTGGACGATGTGTCCTGGAGATCATCAGGTCGAGTACTACCAGCTATTTCGAGCCTTAGAGAAAAAGCCTGGTGTTCATTCAGTGAATCCCATCATGACCATCTCCCAGAGAGGTTCAAAATCAATGTTTGATTTGACCAGAAATCTAACATATCAGAATGGACATTGGTCGGTCGGTCCTGAAGATATCGATATTAACAGCTACATGGAATTATAGAACCTCTCTCTTGCGTCTATTAATTGTTGTACATCCATCAGATTGGCTCCTTGTGGTGGTCCAAAGACAATATGTTCAACACCTATCTTTTCGTATGCCTTCAGACGATTGAAAATGTGTTCATCATCTCCACATAGACAGAATCGGCTGAGTGTTTCGAAATCTATCATTTCAACAACCTCGTGAGTCATACCCTGCTTCTTCATCTCTCTCCTTACTGGTAGTAATTTTTCTTTCAATGCAAACCGATTCATAATCGACGTATTTAGTCCGAGTGCAACCACGGCTGCAGAGCTCTTGATCCCCATATACTCACGACAGGATTTTGAAGAGCCAATCAAAGAAGGCGGAAAGATACCAATCTTGAATCCCTTGGGTTTTTGTCTTAGAAGCGAAGATGCCCATTCAATCATATCTGGGTCTGAATAGTTGAGTAGAACTCCGTGAGCAGTAACTGATTCTCTTATCATATTCTCACCTTGTGCTCCAATGAATATTCTGCAGTCTTTATGACTTGATAGACCCTCTCTAATCAAGACAACAGACTCAATTATGCGTTGTACAATTGTTGATATCTCTCCATAATTAATCCCGATCTCTTTCAATCTTATCTTATCTCCAGGACCAATGAGCAAATCAAACCTGTTTCCATATAGATTGATTAGAGTGGAAAGATATTGTACAATTTCATGTGGAGAAAATATCAAGGGGCTAAGGAGTCCGATTCCTATCCTACAGTGTTCAGTTTCTTGTGCAATAGCTGAGGCAAGTATTGGCGAAAGACGAGTTGCTGGATAGTCGGTAATCCATACAATATCAAGGCATCCTTTATCGACCAGAATTGCTTTCTCAATGGTTTCTTGAACTGGTTCTCTCAAGTTTAATGCAATTCCCCACTCCATTATCCTTCTCTCCTTCCAACTATCTCTTGAAAGATTTCTGTCATTGCTACCCTCCAATCTCCACTGAATGGTGGTCCCAGAACAACCTCATTGACTCCTAATTTATGAAGAAAATCGAACCTGTCAACCATGTGATGACTTGTTCCAGAAATGGCGAAAGTATCAATGAATTCCTGATTTACAAACTCTGCACCTGCTTTTGGTCCTGCCTTTGCTACTGCATTTCGTATTTGGTTTGCTCTCTGTTTGTCCATATTCAAATAATCAAGGACCTGCTCTGGAGTATCAGCTACGACTAGTGCAACCACTTTTTTGGCAAGTGCTTCACTACCTCCTTTGAAGGTAGGTATTGTAGGTAACCAAGCAATTTTCTCAATCGTCTTTTTTTCTCGACCTGCTCTCGTGGCACTTCTATTGATTGCATTGATAGCATTACTGATGTATTCTATTGGTCCAGAGAGAATCACACCATTAGCTAATTCTCCAGCTATTTTCAACATCTGTGGACCACGAACGCCATATACTATAGGGATATCTACCGGATTACGTAGATTAAGGCTGAAAGACTGCAGTTTAAAAAGTTCAGATTCTTCTGTCACAGTTTCACCTGAGAAAAGATGACGAAGTATATTTGTTGTATCACGTAACGCGCTCACTGGTCTTTTAACATTAATACCCAGCTTCTGTAGATCTTGAATTCCTCCAATCCCTAGACCAAGGATGAATCTTCCTGTTCCTATCTCTTGGAGCGTTAGACTTGCTCTAGCTATCGTTGCAATATTATGGATTGAAATTGGAACGATACCTGTTCCTACCTTGATTCGAGAGGTTCCTTTCAATAGGTCTGCTGCTAAGACTGTGGCTTCTTGACCAATACCAATATCCTCGCCAATCCAGATTCCATCAATTCCTAAGATTTCAGCATTCTCTCTAATCCAACTAGTGGCGCTCACATTCATACTTGTCGTAATGCCTACACTTGCCCGATACATCGTAGGTTATCTACTCCAGTACATCAATATGATGAATACAGCATTAGGCTTTCAATCATTCGTCTATGAGGTTCATCCGTATGTATTTTTACACAGGGATGTATTTCTTTATATGATTGAATTGACTCGCATTCTTTGGGGCATAACAGGATCTGGTGACAGGATTGAGGAAATCCTTGAAACCATGATTAGCCTTCATGATGAAAACGGAGTTATCATATCTGTTGTTGTTTCTAGGGCTGGCGAACAAGTCCTACGACTGTACAAGTTGTGGGATCGCCTTCATGAAGTATTTTCAAAAGTGCAGGTGGAAATCAATGCCAATGTCCCCCTCATTGCAGGTCCCCTTCAACTTGGCCGATATGATCTATTTATTGTTGCACCATTGACAGCAAATTCGACAGCGAAGATTGCGCATGGAGTAGCTGACACTCTGATAACGAATGCAGTAGCTCAGACTCTAAAAGGACGCACTCCCGTTCTTCTTTACCCAGTCGATCAATCACCACTCACCATCCAGACTACTGCCCCGGATGGGACCATATTTTCAATCACACCTCGTACAATAGACTTGGATAATGTCGAAAAATTACGTGCTATGGATCGAGTGACTATATTGTCTTCTCCTTCCTCTTTGTCCGAAGAGATACTAAAACATTTGAAACTAAATTGAGGTATACCCACATGGCAAATAGTATTACCGACTCACAGAAACAGCAATTTCAACAAAGAATTGCTGAGTGGTATATTACTAGTGGGCGTAGATTTCCATGGCGTTCTAGTTCAAATCCCTATCCCATTCTCATTGCTGAAATGATGCTACGACGAACAACTGCAATTGCAGTCAATCGTGTATATTCTAAATTCATGAACCGGTTCAAAACTCCAAAACAACTTGCTCAAGCCAGATTATCCACAATCGAATCCATGGTTTCAAATCTTGGTCTTCAGAAAATCAGATCTCGACATCTAAAGAAAATGGCAGTCACACTCGTCAAGGAGTATGATAGTATTGTACCAAAGACACTAGATGATTTAGCTAGTCTTCCAGGAGTTGGTCTTTATGTTGCTTCAGCCGTCTTAAACTT
>JAEOUN010000038.1 GCA_016839245.1 Candidatus Thorarchaeota archaeon | reverse complement strand
GCATCAAAGACAATAGGGATAGTCCAAGCTATATTATTCGCGAGTCTTCCTTTTCGTAAAACACTTTCAAAATCAGTCCTAGTTAGAAAACCTTCTAATGGACTGAAAACTCCTTGAGCTATGTTGTATATCTCTTGTGCAATCTCTCTGGTTACATCTATTTGATGAAGCTGAGAAAAACCATCAAGAATTCGTCTTCGTTCAGAATCACTTAGTGTACGGTCAATAAGTCGTCCGCCATGAGCCTCTATCATGGAAATACCTCGGTATGACCCTCGCGAATAGTTGCTACCTATTAGGCTTTCTATCTTGACCTTTGTAACTGCTTGTCAAATAGCATGTTTTGATGTATTCTATTGACTCTTTTGTCACTCTTCTTTTCTCTTGGGGATAAATAATGAGAAGCTTGTTCCCTGCGTATGACTGCCTTGAATCCGATCTGCAATTTCGATTTTTCCATTATATCTCTCAACAATTCTCTTTACTAGAGTTAATCCCATTCCTGATCCGACTTTGATTCCTGTTTCTAATCGACTAAGAAGTGCTCTTTTAACATTCTCTTCAATTCCGGGTCCTCTGTCATTGACTTGAATTACTACATAATCTCCTCTTTCTTCTACTTCAATTTCAACTTGAACAATTTCATTATTATCATATTTCATTGAGTTGTGCAGGATATTGAATATTACATCTACAAGAAATTCATCAGCATAGACAACAATGTTATTATCGTAGAGATGAAGATTGGTTTGTAATTTTTGTTTTGGGAAGGAATTACGTACGAGTTCGATAGCAGTTGCAATTATTGGTGATAATGACATATCACTGAGATTTGTGGGTAATTCTACAATCGTTGAGAATTTTTGAATATTAGTTATGAGATTTACTCCACGATTTACTTGCTCTAAGGCGGTTTGAATTGGCAATCTGGATTCATCCGTTATCTTAGCATCCTGTAAAGCTAGCTCAAGTCCAATAATAATACCCTGATGTATATTGTTGAGGTCGTGACTCAATAAATCGAGATATAATTCTGCTCTATTTTTCTCCTCTTGCATCATCTTTTCTGCTTCTTTTTTCTCAGTTATATCTCTTGTAACCTCAACTACAGCAACTACCTGTTCTGCTACGTCCTTAACAGGTAGTCCTTTAATGTGCCATATTTTTCCATCTGGAGTGACAGTTTCTAATTCTTGTGCAACACCTGTCCTCCAAGTTTTAATAACGGGACAATCATCACATGGAGAAGATCTTCCTTGCCACATCTCATAGCAAAATTTTCCCACCAATTCTGAAGGAGTTATGCCCAATGAATCTGCCGCGGCTTTATTTGCCCAAATAATTTTGAGTTCATCGCTTTCATAATAGATTAAATGATCAAGCATACTATTTAGAATGATCAGTTTTTCTTTCTCGTTTTGTTTGGCAATCTCTTGTACCCTTCGTTCTTCAGTAATGTCGGTGTTGATCATTAACACAAGATTCTCAACTGGTCGAACGCATTTCACTAGAGCTGTCGCAACAGATGGCATCTGTGGATGAGTAACAATAGTTTCAGTATGTATTTCCTTACCAGTGTCCATTGTAAGACGAATATATTCAGCAAATTCTGGATTGTTAACAAACAATTCTTGTGGTTCTCTGCCAACGTATACGTTTGATGTCCCTCTAGTCATTTCAATGACTCTTTGGTTTGCCAGTTTTAGGATGATTTTTCCCTCGTGGTTTTTCTCCCAAAGATATGCTGGTTCTGGTATACTATCGAATGTATTTCGAAAACGTTCTTCACTTTCTTTTAATTCTTGAATAGCTTTGTTACGTGTGGACACATCGATAAGCATTGCATGATAGTATTCCTCCCCCTGAATACTGAACATTACAGGTATCATATCGATGTGTTTATTCTTGCCAGTTCTTGTAGTGATTTCAAATTGATGTATCACACCATAAAGATGTGGGTCTCCTCCCATCTCATAGAGATTCTTTAGTTCTTCTTGTTGGGTTAAAAGGAATTTGAATAATTCATCAACAGACCACTCACGTACTTGTTCAATTGGGTATTCGACTAAATCCGCAAAGGCTTTGTTTATGTAAAATATCTCATCATTTTTAAGAATAATTACTCCTTGCGGAAAAATGCCATAGACAATTTGATAGAACTCAAGTGGATTGAGACTTGTGATTGGACTTTTTTCACCTGAATTCATCGATCATCTGACCTCTCTTTTATATAAATCATGGTTCCAATAATATTAATCTCATAGATGAATATTAGGTGTGTATTGTTATGACTTAAAATATTTGGAATAATAAGAAAAAAAGAGGGATTAACCCTCCTTGCTTAGAATTGTTCTAATGCACCTTTTGCTCGTACATATCGTTCTGTATACTTGAACATCAATGAACCAAAGATGAAGAAGATTACATCTAGTATGATTAGCGCAATTACAGCTTGAACTACACCTTGATAGGCTAGTCCATTCATTAGGAATCCTCTAAATCCTTCAACACTCCATGTCAGTGGTGATGCCATTCCTACATACTGAAGGATTGGCGGCAATACTGATAGTGGATATGCCATCGGTGCAACTAAGAGTAGGCCACTTGAAATGAATTCAACAATCATCCAACCCTGTTTTGCTAACAAAACAATGCAAGTAACTGCAAAGGCAATTCCTTGAAGACCAATGATTGCTAGTGCTATGATTCCAAGAGCCGGTAGAATTCCCCATGCATTGATGGTGACTCCAAAGAAGAGTATTGCAGCACCAAGTTGTAGAATGACTCCGAGTCCTCCGTGTTGGAGATTGTGAAGCATAGATCCCCAGACAAGGGTACTTCGCTCCATGGGCGTACTCATGAGAGTTTCTAGAGTTCCTGCATTTTGCTCCCTTCTCAGTGAGAATCCTGTTCCCCACAGGATACTGATAGTCAGACCGAGGATTGATGTACCAACTGCTATGTATGTAATCCAATCTCGAGTACCTGCAAGGTCATAGAGGACTGCTGACTCAGTTCCTCCTGCAACTGCTGATCCGGTGATCAACATTGGGATAAACCAAAGGAATGGCATCACTACAAACCAGAGGACACTCAGGGGATAGCTCAATTCAATCTTCCAGACATTGATAGAAATCGCCCATGCTGCTCTCATCTCAGATAGGAATCCTCTTCGCATCCACATTCTCTGAAATGACTCAGTATCTTTTTGTGCCATCTTAGAAGCCTCCCATACTTCCTCTCTCTTTTGTCCATTTTTCACCCCACCTGAAGGCTAGGATACCTAAGATCCAGAAGGTGATTACTAAACCAAGCAGTGCTGTGAATGCTTGTAAGAAAGCTAATGGTTTAAAGAGCCCAGTTATCGCCAACTCACGTATTGTGACAATAGCTATTGTTGATGGAACTAACACAGCTGCATACCTAGCTGCACTTGGCAGCGCCTGCAGAGGATATGTTATTGGAGATAGCACATAGGTGATATTCGATATCAATTCTGTCAGCACACTTGGGTCCTTGAATACCAAGATGAGTCCAGCGATTAGGAAACTGAATCCATATAGACCAAATACCATCATTGTCAACATAACTACAATGGGTGCTACCATGGTAAAGGCATAGGTCACACCAAAAAGCCAAGAGGAAATTATCAATAGTACCGTTGCTGAGAATGTGCACTGAATTGTATCGGAAAACGCAGCACCTACAAGGATGCTAATTCTGGGCACAGGAGTCACAAAGAGTGGCTCTAGAGTTCCTGAAAATTGTTCCCAGCGGAAATTATTCCCAACCGACCAGATACTTTTGTCTACATACTGATACACAAAGACTGCAATGATTGAGAATGTGATGAAGTCATCAAAACCAGAGAGTTCTGTGAATGACTGACTTGTACCCGGTCCTGCTATAGCTATCATCATGAGAAGATATGGTGCATACCAAAGTAATGGCAAAATTCCCCAGATAAGAAAGTTTGCAGGATACCTGATTGCAATTCTTAGGTTCTTCGCGGCAAAGATTTTTGCCGTACTCCAGTCCATCAATCTTGGTCTGAACGCATTCAGGTATGGCGTCATTTCATTCTCGCGTTTTTGAAGTACATGTTCTGTCAGGGTCAATCCTCAATCCTCCTTCCAGTCAATTTTAGGAAGACATCATCAAGTGTGGGCTCTTTGATTTCAAAGTGCTCTACCCTGACTCCTTGTGTATTGTGCATAAGGGCTAGAATCTGATATGCCATCTCATAGCCGTCTTGAGTTGTAACAATAAGCTCAGAATGCCCATTTCGTGTGTTACATGTTGCGGACATTACATTTTCCAGATGCTTAATTGTATCAAGATCAGGAGTGCCAGCTATCTTCATGTGGATACTATCATAATTTCTTACTTCTTCCTTGAGTTCATGCGGTGTTCCAAAGCTCTTTAGTTCTCCTTCATTGATGAGGGCAATCTTGTCACACAGCATATCTGCCTCGTGCATATAGTGCGTCGTGAGCAAGATGGTTCTGTCTCTCAATCGGTCTCGGATGAATTTTCGAAGATCTGTTGCAAAGGTAGGATCAAGTCCTTGAGTAGGTTCGTCAAGCAAAAGTATCGGTGGATCATGAAGCAGAGATCGTGCAAATACTATTTTCATACGCATTCCATGTGACAAGTTCTCTACCTTTTCATCCAATTTTTCTTCAAGTCCCATCATACCTAGGAGTTCATCTGCCCTCTCTTTTGCTTCAAAGTGAGTCATTCTATAGAGCTTCCCAAAGAAGATGAGATTCTCTCGTGCACTCAATTTCCAATAGATTGAACGCTCATTTCCTTGACATACACCCATAGATGCCCTGGCATATGTTGACTCCTTTAGAATATCATATCCATTGACTCTTGCAGTTCCTGAGGTTGGAAGGACTAAGGTTGCAAGGCATTTGATTAGAGTAGTCTTTCCAGCACCATTGGGCCCCAAAAGGCCGTAGATTTGACCTCTCGGAATGTCCAAGCTGATGGACCTCAATGCCTCTACTCTCGTCTTCTCAACAGGGACCACGATTGCTCGCCTTCTAATACTGATGAAGGTCTTTGAAAGGTCTGTTATCTCTACAGCATTTTGTTTCAACGATTAGTACCTCCCCAAATTCGGGTGAGAGTATTGGTGTTCGAATAGCTCAGCATTTGCACTCAGGTCTTCTGCAACCCGAGTGTGAAAATTCGTTCTCGGGTATTATTCCCGTGTAAGTTTGTTAAGCATGCATAAACACCTAATTCTCGGAAAACATGAGGAAGTATATGAATTTTTGCACTCGTGGAAGAATTGCATCCCTGATAACTGAACAGAAGAAAGACTTTTGTTTTAGTTCATCCTTTGATTGTATCACAAATTGAATTCTTAATCAAAGATTAAGCTCATTTTGCTGGAGGAGAAAAGTAACAATGACTGAAGTAAAAATGTTAGCGAAAATAGCCTTGTTGGCGTATGGAATTGCCTGTTTGCTATTTGGTTTCATATTAATCTTTATGACTGAGACCTTTATAGCGCCTTTATTTCCTGGCTGGGAGGTCAATGTGTTCCATCCAAGAGTGCTAGGTGGATTCCTGGTCGTCATAGGGTTTTTCGATATTCTAATGATTCTCAATAAGAAATGGGAATGGCAGCACATCAAAGTGGCCTACATGGCTCTATTTGCCTTCATCATCCCTATGATCATTGGGCAAATTCTTACACTGGCTCTCATATCACCGACTGCTGCCTTTGTCGGAGAGATGATGTTTGAGATACCTCTTGAATCTGTGCTTCTAATTCTTGGAATCATTGGATACCTAAAGCAGGGTGACTAAAGAAAACGGAAGGTGGGAGTCACCTTTCTTTGAGAGGTGGTTTCCACCCTCTCTTTTGATTTTCACCCTTCATACCTGTCGTGTGATTTACGTATGTTAATTGAATCATCTATGAGGGAACATGGCATAAATGGTGAATTTTTTGCTCTTCATTCGTATTTGTTTGGTCAACCAGGTAGTATCCTTCAACTAATATCTGATGATTAGATTTCTTTTCACCACAACTTATTGAGGAGGTAGAAATCCACCTGAGGTTTTCCCGTTGATCCAATCATCGTGGTAGCAATCATCGGAGTTGTAGGTGTTCTCTTAGTTGTCTTTGTTGTGATTCCTAAGATGAAATCTAAATAATGAATCAAGAGAGGCGAACTTCAACCTCTCTTTTTTCACTCTTGCTCTCCTTACTTTATATCTAGACATACAGCGTATTGTTCTACCGATACTATCATAGGACGCGAAGATTTCTCCGAACGATATGCAAGCAAATCCTGAAATCTTGATTGGAAGTCTGATAGGTCTCCTAGGTGCAGCCCTATATGGTTTCTCTGTTGTTGTATACAGATCGCAATCAGATGGGATCCGACCATTAGGGATTAGTTCCATTAAGATGTGGGTTGCTTTGCCATTCATGGCTCTCATGTTATTTCTATTTCCTGGCATACAATCAATTTTTCTTCCAATTGGCGCAATCATGATTCTTTGTATTTCGGTCATTTTGGGAGCAGTTATGGGCGATACAATCTATCTCTGGAGTCAGGAACGAATTGGTGTATCGCATGCTTACCCAATATCCATGTCTTTCCCAATTATCACCTACATTCTCACAATCTTCCTTCTCAATGAGCCTCCAGTTCTTTCAAGACTTGTCGGTGCAGTTGTTGCAGTGATTGGTGTTATTATAATATCAAATGAGCAAAGTACCTCCTCTGAGTTCATTGATTTTGATAATACTAAGACTCTCAAGAAGAGGATTGACTTCTGGGGGGTTGCAGGGGCTTTTACAACAGCAATACTATATGCTGCAGGGACTGTGCTCCTTCAGGTCGGGATTGTTGGTGTTGATCCGATCAGTGGCAATTTTATCAGGATTTTATGTGGGTCCATTGCTTTTGTTCCAATGGTTGCAGTAGCAAGTTTCAATGGTATGAAAACACCTACAAGGAAGGCAACTATTAGAGTCATTATTGCGGGTTTCTTTGGCATGGCTATAGGGTCGCTACTCTATGTCGCAGCAGTTGCAATGGTTGGTGCTGCGATTATGTCTATTCTGTCTTCTACTGCTCCATTATTTGCTATACCTGTTTCTATTCTCATCTTGAAGGAGAAACTAACCCATCTCGTTTCATTGGGCATTGTTCTTACATTGATTGGGATTGTTTTAGTAGTGATGGGATAATAATTTCCCAAGGCACTGAGGTTAGCTCAACATAGGTTTCAAAGATTTCCCTCGCTCTATGGAATTTAATTCTGAGTTTTTCTCCAATTTTGGAATTCATAACGTGTTTCCTCAAATCTTCCATAGTCTTGATATCAATCTCATTTATTGGTACAATGACATCTGTCGAACAGAATGACACCAGAACCTTGTCCTTGCACAGGTATGATCCTTGAAAGTTGTGTTCGTGCCAATATTGTTGTTGAAGCACGAACAACACTTGGAACAACACGTTCTGCAACTTTCACGATTTCTTGTCTGGTTCTTGAATCATGATATTAACTATAATTAAAATAATATTTCCTTGCGGTTTAGTGCTACAACTACCAAGAAGCTTTTTGAGTAGTCAATATCCATTATATCTATTGATTCTCAGACGATGGTCATAATGATCGAATGGATAAATTTCATTGTTTTAATATTATCATCAATTCTCTTTCTTCTCTTTTACATAAAGAGTGTAAGTCCTGCGCAACTTGAGATGAGCATTGGAGATATTGCATATTCTAAATGCAAGATCTATAGAATTATTGCATCAGTTTTTGAGATGGTTACAATAATCAACTACATTGTCTACTACTTCTATCCTCTGCCCTTAGGTTTGTCACTGCACTTTCCATGGGACTGGTGGATTTCAATTCTTTTTGGAATAGCGATTTTTGTTCCTGGTCTATATATCATGTACATAGGAGTTAGAGATGCTGGAGAGGAAACACTTGAACCTAAAAAAGAACATACTCTCTATACAGGAATTTATGAGAAGATACGTCATCCCCAAGCAATAGGCGAATCACTCCTTTGGTTCCCAATTGCCTTTTGGCTTGACTCTCCATTTTTAATATTATACTCAATTGTATGGATACCAATTTTCTATATCATGTGCTTGGCTGAAGAAAAGGATTTGGAGATAAGATATGGAGAACCGTATTTAGAGTACCGTGACCGTGTAGGATTTCTAGTACCCAAGAGTGGTAAGAAGTAGGCTTCCTACCAACTGGCTTTGATTGGTGCTCCGCAGAAAGGGCAAAATCTATCTTCGGATTTTAAAGCAAAACCACAATATGGACAACCAATAGAAGTCTTGGCTATTGGCTCAACGACTCTTATTGGGCTATGAGTCATTTCTCCAGATGATGGATCAAACCAGACATCTGATGAACCACTACGTTTTTCAGTAACGATGTGTTCTCGAACTCTTTCTTCAGTCAATCCTGTTTTATCAGATATATCCGAAACTGTTTTCACATTCGCATCTCTCATTTCTTCACGGATTCTAGTACTTCCTCTTTCACTCTTTGTTAAATTGTCAATCAGTGATGCAATAAGACAGACAAGAGGGATGAGGAAAACCCATGACGATGATACAATAAACAACCATCCAATAATAAGAATAGGTATGAGAGTTCCACAAGTTACACCCTGTTCTTTCTGCTTCTTTTGATCATAGATTGGCTTTCTATCTATACTTCTGCTATCTGGTATTGAACCAGATGAATATGTTCGTGATTCCGGAGCTTTCCAATAATCTATCTCGTTTCGTTTCTTTCTGATTTCATTGTTTTCAAATGCATCTGCAATGAATATAATCAACAGAATTCCAATTGGTATCAATAGCCATCTTTCGCTAATAGAGATCATTACAATAAAGAGTACAACTATTGGAATTAGAATTCCATATGATATTCCTTCTCCTTTACTCATGTGCATATTCCTCTACGTCTACATCGAGTCAAGCCCTTTGAGAATATCAAACCTTATTGATATTATGATTTGATTTCAACCAAAGTCAGATAGTAATGTATTTCAAAATTGCTTCTATCTTAGTAGATACAATGTCAATCAATACACCTTATTACCGAGATGGAAAATTCCTTGTAGGTAAAGTTCGAGTAAGGAGTAGTTTAAGGACTGCTATAAAAGAGGCTGTTGACCTCATTGGTGGATTTGAAAAAGTCGTTCAAAAGGATGACACTGTCACTATAAAACCAAATCTCAATACAGCAGATCCATATCCTGCTTCTAGTGATCCGCATTTCATTGAAGCTCTTGGAGAATTAATTCTTGATGCTGGTGCTTCTAAATTGAAAATAATCGATAGTTCAACATTGAGATTATCTACTCGAAAAGTAGCCGAAACCATTGGTTTCACCGAGGTAGCTAATAATTTGAATGCAGAGCTCATTTTTTTGGATGAACATAATTGGGTGAAAGTGAAATTTCCTAAGGGCAAGTACATGAAAAGCGGATCAATTGGTAAACCTTTGCTAGAACGAGGAAAGACTGCACTTGCACCATGTCTAAAGACTCATTTCTTGGCTCGATATTCCGGCAGTATGAAGCTCTTTGTCGGTTGGCTTAGACATCGCGAGCGACTTCGAATGCATGCTAGGAACTTGGAATCAAAAATTGCTGATCTTGCATCATACTTCAATCCTGATTTAATTGTGATGGATGCTCGGACGTGCTTCATTACTGGTGGTCCTACGTCTGGAATATGTTCATCTCCGAATATCATTCTTGCAAGCAGTGATATGGTTGCTATTGATGTAGAGGGAGTCAGAGCTATTCAGTGTTGCAATGCTAAAAACAAATTAAATTTGGATGTGTGGAACATTCCTCAAATAAAGAGGGCTGTTGAAATCGGTTTTGGTTCAAAAAGTGATGATGATTTTGAAGTAATAGAGCTTTAGAGATTTCAATAATGACTACGTTATGCGGCATCAATTGTATTCTGATAGGGTGTATCAATGTAAAGTGACATTCAGATTTTGAGTGTTGGGATTGAAAAAAGGACTAGTCTATTGTTTCAAGATTTCCTCTATGAAGTATATTTGATAATTATAGATACAGCATTTCGAAAGTTATCTTTGAGCAGAATACCACTTTCTGGATTTCATAATATGTTGAAATTACTTAGTGTTTCATTAATCTTGGTAGGTATATCACAACCTTGAGTCCCTGCGTATAGTCTCCTAGAACTCGATCAAGCAATTCAATTCTGCCGCTATATTTTTCTACCAAATGATTTGAGGTATGAAGACCTAATCCCCCAAACCTTCTTGACATATTAAAGATACCTGCCTTTGTTGCGTCTTGAATTCCTGGACCATCATCACTTATTGAAAGGATGTATTCCGATGTAGATAATCTTAAATCGATCCACACTCGACAATGTTCCTTTGGATTGTGTTCAACGGAATTCATGAGTATATTTGAAATTAGAAGTTCAAGATATTCATCAGCCATTACAGGTGTTGGCTCATCGGTAATACTTACTTCAAATGTAACATTGGGAGATGTTGACATCGCAGTAATACATGTTCTAAGTGCTTTGGTAAGAGAACGCTCTAAGAGCTCTCCAGACAATAATTGTTCAGTTGATTTTGCCTCTTCGATAATTCGAGAACATCTTTTTACAGCATCCTTAATCACGCCATAGAACATATCCTGACGCGATTCATCAATTGCAGTCCTCATAAGCGCTGCGCTATTTAGGATGACTTGAAGCTGCTGTGTTAAATCGTGACCCATTAGATCGAGATAGAGTAATGCTCGATCTTTCGTTGATTGCAATTGTCTCTCAGACTCACGTCTATCAGTTATATCCACAATAACTGTTTGAATAGCTTTTTCATTTTCATATTGTATATTACTTGAAAAACTTTCAACCCAACGGATATCGCCATTTTTCCTAATGAATCGATATTCGTGTCTTGGAGCAATTGATCTCCCTGCTGTTTTATCGCGCATTCTTATTGTTAGTTCATCTCTATCGTCAGGATGAATTAAGTTCCAGATATCATCTGCAGACATTTGCGACAATTCTATATCAGGATACCCAACAATCTTCTGAAATGCTGGATTATAATAAACGCATTTTTCATCAGTAAGAATGATAATTCCTTGAGGAGATTGTTCAGCCAGACTTCGATATTTTGCTTCGGATTTCCTTAGATTTTCTTCGAATTCTTTTACTTCAGTTATATCAATAATGAGCACTTGAACTGCATGTTCGCCTTCATATTCGATTGAACCAGAGAATGCTTGCACCCAGCGGATAGTTCCATCGCGACGAATGAATCGATATTCGTAAGGCATAGGAATTGGTTTACCTGCCATTCTCAAATCTGCAATATCTAGAAGGTATTTCTTATCCTCAGGATAAATTAGGTTCCATGCCTGTTTAGGTGCCATTGCTAAAATTTCATCGACTGAATAGCCGACAATTTCTCCAAATGCGGGATTAACATACGCATACTTTTCATTTTGAATTACTGTAAGACCTTGTAACGATTGCTCTGCAAGCATTCGATATTTTTTCTCTGCTGCCTTGTAATTTGTCAGATCCGTTATGACCGCAAAAGATCCCCTATGTTTTCCATCAGTACTTAGGATTGGCACACCCGAAATCAATGTCGAGATTATACGCCCAGACTTTGATGTCCAATCAAGTTCATACTTTGAAGAATGTTGTTGAATTCTTTTTTGAAATTGCTCAAGTTGTATCTTCCGATTCTTCTCATCCAGAAAACTTCTAATGGGTTGACCAATCATCTCCTGTGGCAAATAGCCAAGCAGTTCTCCAAATCTTTGATTCACATAGGTAAATGTGTTATTTTCATCAACTACACCGAATCCCTCATTAAGAGATTCGATTAGAATCCTATGCTTAAGCAATTCTTCTAATGAGGCAATGTCCATTGCTTTATCATTTTGAGAATCTGGCAACATTACTTAAGCCTCGTTTTTAAGCTAGTAGAAAATCATCTGAATAAATGCTTATTCTAGATTAATGCGCTGTAATCAATCTTTGTTTGAATTAGGATCGCTCTTCATCAATCGTGCATAATTGCAGGTAATCCAAATTGATTCTATTTTTTGAGCGAAACCTCTTGAGTGTCAGGAGTTGCTAATTCTTCTTTCCAATTGCTTATAGCTTTTCGAATTTCTTTTAATAATCGTGCAACAGATCCTTTCGGAAATGAATCAATGTTATCGATTGCATTTAGATCCTTTAACATTGCATCCAGACGATCTTGGATACTGATAATCCCCAAGTCAAAAATATTTGAGAATGTTCCATTAATTGTATATAGCACTCTTTTACGACCTCTGCCAGTTTGGTCATAATCTCTTTGACCATCAATAACGCCAAGTGCTTCTAGTTGAGAAATTATCAATCCTGCATTAGCTCTTGAATATCCTGTCATGTTACAGATTTCATCTGAACTCATTCGTTCTCCAGAATTGTAATGCTCGATGAACAACGCGGCCAAGACAGGTCCTGCATTAGGTGATAGACCAATCCATTTTGATATTCTCTCAAATAATCTTAGTATTGGTCCCTTAATTAGTCCATTAGTTTCTTGCATTCAAGCAACCTCTTCATTACGTATATTATATTGGCGTACTATTGTCTTGTTCCCATTTTTCTAATTCTTCTTAAGTTTATATGATTATTGTCTGTTTTCTTCTTGGAGAGACACTGCTATCTCAGCATCTATCCGTGTTAAATATGCTCCAATTTGTATCGCTATTGCCTCAAGAGTGTGTTTATCCCTTGTTGGTATCTCTTCAAGTGATCGAGAACCAAGGGCAAGTAAAATTCTAGGTGTGTTATCTAAGACTACTGGAACAATTGCTATAGCTATGATATCTTTTAATTCATTACCAATATTCTTTGCCTCTTTTATCTCTGCGGCATCCAAGTATATTGGATCTAAAATCGATTTAGGCCCCTTGCCGCCAGAGTAAATGTTGAGAAATTGAGTAGAAATACCGCTGCTTGATGATAAATTATAATCATTTTTGGACACATCAGCAAGGTATATTCCACCACAATCGATTCCCTCTAAATTCACCATTGTTTCGAGTATGTGATCTAGTGCATCAGGAAGATCTCTTGTCTTACAGAGAAAATTTCCTAGGTCTCTTTGAAGGCGAAGCGCATCCTCGACTTTCTGTCGTTCATTAATTTCATGTAAAAGCTGTCTATTAATCTCTTCAAGTTCTGCTGTTCGTTCTTTTACTCTTACTTCGAGTTCATTGTAAGCGAGTTCAAGAGCTTCTTCAGTTCTTCTAGATTCAACTTCAGTTTTAATACGATGAGCAATTTGTGAAAAAAGATCCTTAATGTCCTGTGAACCTTTCTTCAGGTAAAAATCTGCTCCAAGATTTAAAGCTCTAATTGCTACGGCTTCCTGACTTCGTCCAGTGAAAATAATGAATGGAATATGAGGATGGGTTTCCCTGATCCATTCCAATAGATCAAGTCCAGTCATGCTGTGCGGTCCGAGATAGTGATCACAGACAATTGCATCAAATTCTTCTTCCTCGAGAATTTGTAATGCTTCCTGATCTGTATTAACCGACACAAGTTCAAACCTACTATCTTCTTCCTTCAAGAATTTCTCCGCCAAGAAGAGGAGATCTTCATCATCATCAACCACCAACACTCTAATCTTCAATACCTCTCCACCTCATATTAAATCAAATAATAAACTACTCTTCTTTTAAACTAACTTGAATATTATACTTGCTATATTTCTATGTTGATGCCTTGAAAAGTTTTCAATAAACCGGAAAATTATTTGTGACTTTAAATTAAATTCTTTTTTCTCCATTATTTTAAAATAATCCAGCACCATCAGAAAGATAAGGGAATAAACATAATGATGAACTACGAGGAGGATTGAATGGCAGAACCTAAGGAAGAAGTTCTTCCAGTTATTCATCTAAGAATTCGAGTTTCAAAACCACTGGATGAGGTCTGGAATGATTTTCTTGATCCCATAATGATGTTGCTTTGGTTGGGGGATGAAATTAGCGCAGATATACGTGTAGGTGGATCAATTCGATTTCTTGGTCCTCATGCACCAACAACACCTGAGATTGCCAATTATTGGGAAATTAAAGAGATTAAAGAAAAGAAAGTACTGCTTCTTAGCTGGCGTATCATGGGTGTCGATACGCTTCTTGTGATTAGATTCAATCCTATTGGTCCTGGAACAATGATTCAAATCAATCATGGTGCAGTTCCTGTATCTGCTAGAAATTACCATCTTCCAGAACATTGGAATCTTCTACTAGCCAATTTTAAATCCGCAGTGGAACTTGGTAGTCCTGCCCTTCGATTTGATTATTCAAACTACCATCCTCTTCGCATTACACGTTATGATCCCGTCGATGTACGTCTTAGTGTTGTATGCAAAACTCCTCCTTCGTTGCCATTTGATGTTTGGACAAATCCTGATAAGTTAAAGCACTTTATCCGTGCTGAACATCCTAGAGTCGATCGTCAGTACGCTGGTATCTATACTTGGTGGGCGGAAGGAAAAGGGCCTGTGGTTTTCAAAAAAATGATTCCCGATAGAGAACTTGAGTTTTCGTGGGTACATGGTGATGAGCCCGAAACCTTGGTTAATGTACGATTCGAACAAGTCAATGAGCATACACTTGTGACATTGCATCATGGTAGTTTCCATGAACCTGATGCAGTTATTGGATATGATATTGGGTGGTCCGGGATACTTGCAGAATTGAAATTGGTTTGTGAGCTTGGTGAATCCGGCATAGAGCGTATTAGTGATTGGGGTTAGTGTACTTCCAGCTATATTAGAAACAGAATGATTTCTGGATAAAGCAGCAACCACATTGATATGGCAGTTACCATAGGGATAAGGAAATTATCTGTCCATCCAACACTCAATATCTCAGCAATAGTAGCAAAGAGGGCCACAAGAAGTATCTGCGGAATGACACAAATAATGCATGTTTCTTGAGAATATACCAATAAAGAAACTACTACAGCAAATGCAGTAAATAGGAATACTGCAATACTTCCCTCGACTGATTTATTATGATATTTACTCTTGAAGAACTTACCACCATATGGGCGACCTATTGCTTCTCCAGCTCCATCACCCCATGCTACTGAGAGAATGGCTGCAACAAATATTGCAGGTTCCCAATAGAAGGCTAGAAAGACAATACCAAATGAGGCCATACCCATGAATCCTGCAAGAAATGTAGTTGACCTCGATTCACCCTCTCTACTTCCTGCTAATAATAAGTCCCATACCAACTCGCTTTTGTGTGCCCAAGAATAGAAGAGAATGAATAGGAATATGCCTAATGCAAATGCTGGTCCACTTAGATTAGAATAACCAACAAGAGTCAGTCCGACAACAGATCCCATGAATATATGGACGAGTTTCCTTGGTTTCCATTTTTGTTTTCCAGAGATGGACATATAATATGCCGTTGTGAGCACAAAGGTCGCAATTACTCCTGTTACGATTGCCATTATGACATCTACAGAGGAGAGTTCTCCAAACACCAAATCTACCATTTTTGACGATTATACTGCATGCTTATAGCTATTTCATTATTGTTGTTCTGTGTATAGGTTGATGATTAATTAATGGGTAAATAGCTATGTGATGAATGAATTAATTATTGATGGTCTTCAAAGCTTTGAGATACAAGTTTCTAACTCCATTGTTTTCCTCTTTTGCAATTAATTCGTCAAAGATTGGAATCATCTTTTTACGAGTCGAGGGATTATTCTTAACTATCTCAGTTAAAGCATATCCTGCACACCATCGGACAACAGTGCTTTCGTCCTCTGTGTTACCCAGGAGCTTGGGTATTGCTTTTGCCGCAGAATCAGGATAATCCTTTGCCAAATTACCAATTGTCTCAGGAACACCCCATTTGACTCGTGGGGCATTATAATTGATGTATCGGATTAACACATCCATGTATTTGACCACCATTTTTGGACTTGTTTTTGAAATTAACTTTAAGACTTCAGCACATGTTCCACGATCTACGTCAGTCCCACTATCAAGCAAACGGATTATTTCACGAATCATTTTTGGATCCTTTTTTGAAAGCGTCACTATTAATGCAATCTTGTCTTTGTATTTTGCATTGGACTTCAATATCTCTTGTAGTCGCTCCATCTATCTCACCCCAACTTTTGACAACTTGGACAGAAATACACTTGTCCTCCACCATGCGATATCTTCTCTATTTTTCTACCACATTCAGAGCAGTTCTTATCTTTCATATTCGGACCCATAATGGGAATATATCTGCCTTGTTCACCATATAGATTAGTCCAGAGATTTTTCCCTCCTGAGCATATGCGTGCATTAAGAACCTGTTTCATTGCATCGAATATATCATGCATTTCGCTGCCAGTCAAGCTCGACGTATTCCTCTTTGGGTGGATTCGTGATGCATATGCTATTTCTTGAAACGCGGCATTACTCAAGCCAACAACAACAGCTGTCTTTCCAACGATTGCAGCCTTGATGTTTTGGTTCTTGCCTTTTAGTAGATTCTTGAATTGTTCAAATGAAAACTCCTGTTCTCCAATGGGCGTCGGAGTATCAGAAAAGTCGCGTTTCACTACATATAGCTGATTAACTTCTCCATCTTCTGCAGCATAAATGAGTCCCATTCCTGTTTGTCTAATTGTAAGAAATGAGTTATCTGTGAAATCAAGTTTAAGATGATACTTCTTTGGTAATGTTTCAGATGTTAGATGGTAGAGGATTAATGCTCCATAGTCTGGGCATAAAACTAGATTCATCTTTTTGTTCATTTTTATTTGAATGACATTGCCTCTCTGCTTAATGGATGCAATTCTACACCCTTCTAATTTATGATAGTCTTCAATATTTTTATTAAAAAATCCAAATTTTTGCAGACTTTCATAATCTTGAATTTCACATGATTTTATCTTCTTTTCAAGTAGTGACTTTGTCATCTGTTCAGCAAGAATTACAGCTTCAGGTAATTCGACACTCAACTTGATC
This sequence comes from Candidatus Thorarchaeota archaeon, assembly GCA_016839245.1. Next base: position 14,279 of record JAEOUN010000038.1, on the reverse strand, counting down.
ATCTCCATCCAACGAAGAGAGTAAGCTGTCGCGTATCCTATCTATTAAATATCTACATGAATTTAACGAATGGGCATTACAAAGTCTTGCCTGTTTCTACGCCATTTAGAACTTGATCATAGTTCATATTCTATGATGCATGAACGGAATAACACTACCAGAAATGTAACTCGCTCTATCTGAACATAGAAATGCAACACTCTCTGCAATATCCTGAGGTGTTATGTTTTTTCGTTCTATCCAGGTCTTTCCATGATTACAAAACTCAATTGCTTCTTCAAGGCCTGTAAAATGTGAAACCGGTCCTGGAGCTATCGCATTTATTGTCACACCTTGTTCCCAAGCTTCTTCATAAGCTAAATACATCGCTTGAAATCGTGCGGCCTTTCCAACGTTATAGGAATATGAAGGGGAGATATCGTTGGGATGTAATGTTATACCAACCAACCTACCCCACTGTCGTTCATACATTCCGGGAAGAAGAAGACGCATAAGATGATAGAATGGTGCAATTTCCTGTAGCAAATCATCGAGCGCCAGAACAGGATCAAATACATCGAGTGGTTCGATGTGAAATTCGGCACCTGGATTAATGATGCAAATATCTACTTTTTGAAATTCTTTTAACGCAGTATCAATTAGTTTTTCACACCCATCCTTTACAAAGACATTTGCTTGTACAGCAATTGCTTGTCCTCCCTGTCCTTCAATATAATCTACTATGTCTTCAGCTCTATCTCTACTGTTGAGATAGTTAATCACGACATTAGCGCCTTCACGAGCTAAAGTTAGTGCAATACTCCTTCCCATACCGTGACCTGCGGCTCCTGTGATGACTGCAACTTTTTCTTTACAACTCATTCTGTTTCCTCCATATAACCATGCAACTACAGAGATTCCTCAAAAAGACTGCCTTTTTCAACAATCCTTGTATTGCGGATTAATCACACGATGATTTGAAAAAAGAGTATTCTTTAATGAAACTAACAAGCGTTTTAAATTAGACTATTAAATGAACTCTCTTTTTCATTGCCCTTCTTTACTAGCTCTCATAAAATCACGACAGACCAAAGAATTGTTGGCTTGTTAAATATTGGACTAGATTCTGTCCTATTCAAGTTTTAATTTCCAGAGTCTGATACTCTCCCACCACGCAAATATTGATCCTATAATTCCAATTGAAAGAGCTACATATCTATCGAAGAGATTTAGTGGAGCGATTATACAGAGAACAAGATATGCAAGTGTATAGGTTGTGAAAAAAATGGCAACGAATGTATATCGTGGTAGAAATCTACCTCTAAACTCAATAAAGTTACGAAGGACTCCAACTTTTACAACCTGCTTGACTCTATAGGTGTTATCTGGCTGCTGTTCAGCAAGATCTAACGAAACAAGTTTAGAGAGATGATGGCTGGCTACAGAAGGGCTAGACATCCCTATTGCTCGTTGAACCTCTCTAACTCCTACGGATTCGTTTTGATTCAGCATGTACCAATAGACTCGTAATGTATTGCCTCGAAGTTCTGGATCCATTATAGGTTCATGAGATTCTTCTCCCATCAACTTCTCCCAACTTTGAGTATCCCTGGCTCCATTTATTTTATTTCATTCAAGAACTTGCGGACAAAATATCTCTCTTTTTCTACTGTTCTAATCTATGGACGGGCTGTTCTAAACATTGGTACTAAGTATATATGATACAAGTAAATTCACATGATTTTTCATATTATTGGAGCAATTGATAGTGAAACCAAGCGGAAGATGAAAGCTGGTGGAGTTGTTTCTGCTCTACTTGCAGTTGCAATTGTTACAACACTAGGTTATTTTGGTGGTGCTTTTTGGAATCCAACCGGACCTAATGAGTCTAACAATGGATTACCTGACTCCATATTTACTATCAACCATACAGTGGCATCTGAATTTGCAGATTATGTTCCATATGATGAAGAATTCAACCTGAACTCGCCATCGTATACTATTGCTTCTGATTTATCCAATATTGTTAATCTTAACAGGTTTGGAACTTTACCCACAAGTGTCAAGGATATGCTTGCAGAAAATGGATTTGCTGTATACCCTCAATCTAGCTATAAACAAATCCATGAAATTCTCGAAATGAATGACTTGGTATCTATTCCAAGCTTTGTGTCTTCCGATGCTGTTTTACATGCATATCACGTTCTATATGATCTTGCACTTCGTCAAGTTGAGGTATACTCATTTTGGGATTTATTAGGAAATCTGACACTATCATTACAGGACTCCTCTTATACTCAATATATTGATGCTCCAGAAGGTCGTTGGAAAGATGCCGCTTTACGCAATGTAATTTATTTCACTGTCGCCTTATCACTTATTGACAATGAAACCACGATACCTGTCGAATATCTTTCAGAGGTTGCTTCAGAGGTTGCAACTGTCCTTCAGCTAATTGAGAATCACAATTTGATATCCGATCAATGGTTTATGAATTATGAAGAAGACTTCACTCAATATGTACCACGTGGCCATTATACGCGAAGTGAGCGATTAGAGCGGTACTTCTTGGCCATGATGTGGTATGGACGAGTATCATTTAGACTACAACCCTTACCTTCAGGATTCTCAAACGAAATTGGGAAGAATAACACTGCACAGGCTATCTTAATTTCCTTAGCACTATCAGAAGAAGTATCTGGATTATCTGGGTCTCCTTCTGGCTTTGATGTCTGGGATGCCGTCTATGAACCTACTACATTTTTCGTTGGAGCTGCTGATGATCTTGTACCAGGTGACTATTTCGAGCTCATTTCAAATATTTATGGAAATAATGTGGAACTTGGTGATTTAGATAATGAATTACTGCTGGAGCAATTCATCGAGCAAGCTTTAGATTTACAAGAACCTCTTATCCTTGGGCAAGTTCTATCAGATCAACTTGAACTTAAGCAGACAATGGGATTGCGGCTAATGGGTCAACGGTTCATTCCTGATAGTTATATTCTCAGTCAATTGGTGTATACAAATGTTGGAACATTAGATGATCCACGATTGATGCCTATGGGACTAGATGTGATGGCTGCATTTGGATCAGACCGGGCTTGGGAGCTACTTGACTCTGAGAAAGTATACTTGAATTATGAGTCACAGATGGAATTTCTTTGGAATCAAATTGGAAATATGACAGAAGAGGAATGGGTTCACAATCTCTATTATCTATGGATATACTCACTACTTCCACTCATGACTGATCCTGGTGAAGGCTATCCTTTCTTCATGCAGAGTGATGCTTGGGTCGATAAACAACTCTCAACAGCACTTGCATCGTGGACAGAATTACGCCATGATACAATTCTCTACGCAAAGCAATCATATACATATACAATAGCATGTCTACCTGAAGCCGTCTATGGTTATGTTGAACCTGTACCTAGACTCTATGCAAGACTTGCTGGACTCTGTAAAATGATGATGACTGGCCTTGAGTCACGAAGCCTGCTGTCATCATTAATTTATAGCAAACTATTTGGCTTGCATGATTTTCTGCTATCACTTCGAGATATAGCGATCAAGGAACTTGAAGGCACTGCATTGTCTGCTGAAGACTATAGTGTAATTCGTAGTAGTGGTTCTACTCTAGGTAATATAATTCGGATGCCTACAGACGACTATCTTACTTCTGATACTGACAAAGACATGGCTGTCGTTGTTGATGTCCACACGGATGTGAACAATCTTCAAGTGCTTGAAGAAGGCGTCGGGAGACCGATGATAATACTTGTCGCTGTTCGAATTCATAATCAAGTCTATCTAACAAAAGGAGCAATCATGTCTTATTATGAATTCACATGGTCAATGGACGACCGACTCACTGACGAAGCATGGCAGGAAATGCTAAATTCAGGAGAAGAACCAGCACTTCCCTCTTGGACTAGCAGTTTTGTATCCGAATCAATTACTTCTCTAATGGCAGAAGTACTATTTGCAAAGAAGAGATAATTAAGATTTCTTTAAGAGGTTGAATCAAATTGTATTTTTCTTTGAAATAGATAACTCCTAGGGTATTCTTAATCTGTTCGAGAGATGCTGCAATTTAATTAGTAAAAATAGCTGCTAATTGTACTCGTGGTTAAAGAGTCATGGATGAAACCGGTTTTCATGAATTCATGAAAAAGCTGCGAAAGAGTGAAACTACAATCAAGACGTCCATTGAAGCAGTAAAGCAGCTGGAATCCTATTTGGATATCCATGCATTCTTTCATCCAATCCTGAGTATTGAATGATGTAATGACTAAACTTGTGGCAACACTTGCAGTTATTCTTTCATGCAACTATTTCGTATCCACGCGTGCCATTCTAGCAACACCTATAATATAGAAAATAGCTCCTACTATGAATAAAGGCACACTTAATATTAAAATGAAGAGTGCAAGATTATCCTCTTGAAACATATATCTTATGCCAAGGATGAGTGATGCCATGAATACTATCATTGTAGCGAAAATTGAAGCAAAGGTGTTCATTATAAATGCACTACTCTTCTGATCCTCATACGCTGGGTTATTAGCTGTAATTCCTGTACTTAGAAGGACTGCACCACATGCTGACCAATAAACATAGGCAATTGTTGCAATTGTTTCGATAATGGTGAAATCAAAAGCGATTGCTGATATTAATGCGGGAATAATAGCAATCGGAATGATGAGAATGAATGACTCAATAATCCGTGCTTTTGAGAATTTCCTAACTCCTTCGGGTGCTGACTTAATTATCCAGAGCTGATCTTTTGATTCGAGAAAACCCAATCCTCCGAATGTTATTCCACCAATCATTGAAATCATCATTCCAAGCATGATAATAATTAGCATCAATATAATTGAATGAAAACCTTCAGGAGCACCTTCTGGGATTGAACCCATACTGTAATTCACTATGATGGGTAATAGTACCGCAAGGACAACCGCATAAACAAGTCTCGACACATTTTGCATCTTTCGTGAAAATTCTTTCATCATATTGACCACTAAAACGCCAAATGAATTTGGTGAAATCCTTCGTATCCCTCGCAAAATGATATTCTCTTTCCCTACCGTCGTTATCTTTTCTGTCCTGGGGCCAGCTCCAAATGTGAAAATTCTGTCTGCAGCAAAATATGCAACATAAACAACCAATCCTGTAAAACAAAGCAATAGAATGAGATCACCCAATGCTGTTAATTTAAAGAACTCCATGAATAGGTCAGCTGGTAAATTGATATTATTGAAAAGAATGATACTCCACGAGATGATATCAGCTCCCCAAGTAAACGGAAAGAGTAGAAATACATCCATTCCCAATGCAGTCGACATTGCATCTGCAAAATACATGAGTCCATACATTGGCACGAGGACTACTACTGCAACAACCATTGCCAGAGCCTTTGCAATATCATTTCCACGCGAGGATTCACCAAGTTTAGCTTGAATCGCTGTTGTGATGAGTGTAGACAAGAACAGTGTACTTATGGCGACAAAAAATACAGTGATGTACATTATGATTTGTCCCAATATACTAACATTGAATAATAAGACGAAAGGTGTAAGAATCACAGGTGCGGCATAGATAGTAAGAAGTCCATAGCTAGGCATTTTTCCAAGGAACATTCCAAATAGCATCGATCTTGTACTCACATTATTACTCAACATAATTTCCCATTGGCCAATACGAATCTCTTGAAGAGCATATGAAATGGGGTATATCAAAAATATAACCCACAGAAAGAGCATTGCAGAACGCATCAAACCTGGGAAACCAAATGTCAATAAGAGCCGGATCTCTGGACTTGGATCAAGGATTGCATTAATGATTTCTGGAACAATATATAATGCCCATATCATTCCAAACAGAAGAAGAATAAAGGTTACCAATCTGCGTTTTTTACGAAATTTTGACGTTTGGACAAAGAATTCTGTCTTTGCAATTGCCAACCATTTCTGGGTCAGACTCAATCCCTCCAACTAAGGAGTCTTGATTTGTCCACCTCGCCACCCACGATTTTTAGGTACGCATCCTCAAGGTCTCTTCCTCCGACTTGTTGAATAATATCCTTGGGTGATCCAAGCACATTCAATACACCTTGATTCAAGATACCAATTATTTCACAAACATCTTCAGCAAAATCAGTCATGTGAGTGCAGATGAAGAAAGTTGTATTCATCTCTTTTGCCATAGCTATAATGAGCTCTTTAACTAGAACACTTGCTGCAGGATCCAGCCTCGAAGTTGGTTCATCTAAGAATACAAGCTGAGGTTCATGTAGCACTGTGGAAGCTACGAGGACTTTCTGTTTCATCCCACTGCTATAGCTCTCTAACAAGTCATTCTGACGTCCCTCAAGCCCCATTAGATCCAGAAGACTATCAATACGTCGGTGAAGGACTTCGCCACTCATATCGTTGAGTGCACCTATGAACTCTAGAAACTCTACTGCTGAAAGCTTTGAGTAAAGCCCTGGAGTTTCTGGGAGAAGTCCTGTTGCTGCCTTTATCTCATCTCTCTGTGTGCCTATACTATAACCACACACAGTTGCATCACCACTTGTTTGTTTCAAGAGACCTGATAGAATTCGAACAGTAGTCGTTTTTCCAGCTCCATTTGGACCAAGAAAACCAAACACGCTTCCTCGCGAGACCGAGAGGTCTAGATTACTTAATGCCACAACCTTTCCGAAATTCTTTGAGAGGCTGTGAGTCTGAATAACGCTTCCATCTGACACCTAACCAACTCCGTCTATTCTTTGCATTCGAATCCTTTAAAGATTTTACAAAAAGAGGAAGTGATTCTCATGTCGCCAAAATTATATTCAATAGCATTTACAAAAGACCCATGAGTAATACTATTGGTGCTGCTATTCACAAAGACCTCATTACACAAAGTAATCCCGAAAGAAAAGAGAAGATTGCTGAATACATGAAGACATCCTCTCTTGATTTCATTGGTGTTGAACTCCCCAATATTCACTCGTCAGTGAGTAGAAACATCAAGAATCTAAAAACTGATGACTTGCCACCACTCATGCACGCATTATGGAGTATAAAGACATTCGAAACACGGGTAGCTGCCATAGATGTCCTTAAGGTTTATGCGAAGAAAGGAAATGTCGCTATTGCCATAGATATTGCAGATAAGTGGGTCGATGATGCTGATACTTGGGGAATTACTGATCCTCTTTGTTCACCGACAATTGGCATCATGCTTCTCAGAGATCCAATGGTTGAGGATGTTTTACGATCTTGGCGTACATCCGATGCTTTCTGGAGAAGACGTTGTTCAGTTCTACCATTTCTATACCTCACATTGAAGACGCAATATAGACCCGAATATGGTAAGAAGATCCTAGAAGCAGTTACACCTCACATTTCTGATGAAGAGTTCTTTGTGGGAAAAGCTGCAGGATGGGTTCTTCGTGAATTGAGTAAAAGGAATCATAATGTGGTCAGTGAGTTTTTTAATAAACATCGTGATAGAATGACGAAACTTGTAATTAGAGAAGGGTCGAAAAAGCTTTAGACATCAGAGATGATCAGATGTTTATTCTACTTCTTTTAAGTCTGTATTGTACTATCTTCTTAGTTTTGCAATCAGTATTATTACTATTATTGATATACCGCCTACACCAACAACAAAGAGAAGTTCTAAATTACGATTTGATTCTGAAGTAGAGGTAGTTGTAGATGTTGTTGTAGTGTTTGAAGTTGGGGTAGCTACAACTACAGAAACCCGTACTGTATCATTTGCGTTGTTTCCTTGTATATCAAATACTCGTAGTTCGAAGGCATAATTCCCTACTGCGAGACCATCAACACAATATGTGACATATGAACCATCCCAAGTTTCGTTACAATTGAGAATGTCATCTTGATAGATTTCATATCTATCTGGATTCGAGGACGCTGAGCGCCATACAATTGTATTACCAGTCTGACCATATTGATATGTTATATCACGTGGTGAATTAATATACGGTAAAACAGCATAGATTTTCACTATAACTGTATCAGTCTTATTATCGCCTGAAATTCCATTTACTAATAACGTAAAATTATACAACCCAAGTGTGTCTGTTGGTATGCTTATTGAGATATCCGATCCATCCCATTCTTCTGATTTCTGGATCTCTCCATCTCTGTAGATAATAAAATTACTAGGAACTTCAGAGAATGCCGTCCACGTAATTGAAGCGGCTGAATTAATTTCAAATTGAACATCATCGTGACTTACTAGAACAACAGAAGAGTGCCCCATTGGATAATGGTCAACAGAATCTGCCGAACCAAAGATAGAGTAATTACCTGATCCACTGTAATCTGACCACCAATTTCCTATCGACACGCCATCATCCCAGCTGTTAAACAATCCATTATCACTAGCTATTTCCCAACCCCATTCGTAATAATAGACTATATTGTTGTATATGTAATTCCACATGGAAGATCCTACGACATCAATTTCACAGATATCGTTGCCCTGAAGTCTATTACCTATAGCTGATGAAAACATTGTGTCTTCAAGACAGATGCCATTTGCACAACAGCTTAGGATTTCGCATTCTTGAATCAGTACAAATGCACAGCCATGTAGATATACACCATCACCAGGTGCTCCTAATAAGGAACAATGTGAAATATTACACATGAACGAATACTCCATTATGATACAAGCATTCGATGTCAAATATTCCAACTGAATATTGGCAGAATCATGTACTGTAATACCCCAGACGTTGCTTCCTGTCGTGCAATATTGAATACGACCATTAGTCACATTTTGTAGATTTATCGCACAGGCAAAATCTATTGTTTCAAATGTGCAGTTGGTAATTACGAAATATGCTGTTGTATCACTTATGTTGATGCATGCTTCATCAATTGCATCAGTAAACTCAAAAAATGAAACTGTGTATGGATTATCTGAAGAACCGTCCCCAATCCAACCTTCTTTATCAAAATCCTCGTTGGTTCGTATTACGATTGGATCATGAGCAGTATAAACTTCACCGGAGGTAACATTACACTCTCCCATCAAATCATCTAAAAATGGTATTCCAATACATCCAAACGAACAGAATAATATAAACAAGATGAGAGTCGAAAACAGAATTTTCTTCAAATTACCAGCTCCTAAATCCCACACTAATTTGAAATGATTTACCCGATTATTGTGATAATTTGTATCATTCGCTTAAATTTTTTCAGTTATCCTGTATTTCTTCTCTGCAACAGCTCTTGAAATCTCTGGCAATCCTGTATCCTCTAATTCATTCAATGCTATCTACGATACTTAAGTGCAATAATTATGAACACTATACTTGCAGCACCAACAATACCTATAACGAAAATTCCAGCAGTCGATATAAAACCTGTAGTTGTTGTAGTAGTGGTTGTGGTGGTTGTAGTAGTTGTTGTAGTTGTAGTAGTAGTTGTAGTAGTAGTTGTTGTAGTAGTGGTTGTTGCGGATGAAGATATAACAGTTACAAATACACAATCAATAGATAAAAGACCACCAGTATCTACAACAATTAAAGTATAGTTATAGTATCCCTTATCCAATCCGTCAATTGAGAATATGATTTGGTGTCCATCCCAACTTGTTAATTCTACAATTGAATTGTTTCTATATATTGTGTAGATAAATGGATTGGCATCGCTAACGTTCCAGATGATTGCGTTTCCTATTGTCCCTTCTTCGTAAGTAATATCATCAGATGGCACAAGTAAAGGTGGCGAATTATAGACAGTAACTCTAACAGTGTCATTGGCATCATTTCCACTTGTGTCAATTACTCGTAACTTGAAATTAAAAGTACCAATAGATAGACCATCTACAGAGTAGGTAACCGATGATCCTGTCCACGCATCTGAAAAGACTAGAGTATCATTTAGATAGACTTCATATTGATCTGGATTAATATCTGAAGGGTTCCAAGTGATTGAATATCCAGTCGTACCATAGTTGTACCATATGTCATATGGTGAATCGATGGTCGGAGCGTTGTCATAGATCGTTACCATTACAGTATCAATCTTATAGAAGCCTGATGTTCCGTTTACAAATAATGTGTAATTGAATATTCCCAAGGTGTCTGTTATCACACTTGCAGTAACATCAAGTCCATCCCATGTGCCTGATTCGTGGATTTCACCATTAATATAAACTATGAAATAATCTGGTTCTAATGAATAAGCATCCCATGTTATTGAGGCAATTGATTCTAGATGGTAATCCGCATCGCTATGAGCAATTAAAACAACAGGCGGTCCTATTGGATAATTATCCACATTATGACCTGGTCCATTAATATAATACGGTCCAGTTCCAAGATAATCACTCCAGTAATTACCTACTGAGATACCATCGTCCCACGTATTTGTGGATGTGTATCCATATCCGTTGTAAACTTCATTATCTGTAATATCATTTCCATAGATGTCATTATAGTCTGAGCCAACATTAATCAAAATTCCGCAATTTGAATTATTACCTACGGTATTATTTATTATATTCCAATAATCCGATTGATGCGAATAGATGCCAGAACCAATATTGTGACTTAGTCGGCTTTCCAGAATAAAACCGTTGTTTGAGTAATATAAGAAGACACCATCATTTCCATTGTATTCAACAGTACAATTGTAAAGGGTTATAGTATCAGAATGCGATACTCGTATACCATAGTCTGTGTTAATTCTTACGGTATCGCTATCAATTCTGCACCCTGTTCCATAGTAGATATAATATGCTTCATAGTTATTTTCAAAACAATTGTGTGAAAAATTCATGAAGGTTGATTGTGTCAAATATGTTCCATATGCATTTTGATAAATTGTGCTTTCATTTACTCTACAATTAGTGCTAGATGAAAAGTATAATCCATAAGTTGAAGATATCACTGAATTGTTAGTAAATGTACAATCACTAGATGAACGCACATACAATCCGACATTTGATGAACTTATAACAGTATTATTCTCAAAATAACAATCGTTGCATTGCTCAGTAAGAATACCACAATAACTGTTTAAAATATTGTTATGGATTATATTGCAGCTATTTGAAAATGCAAGTGCTATGCCCTGTGAAGCATCTGAAAAAGCACCTGCTGTTACGGTGACCAAGGTTGAATTGACAACAATGACTTGTCCTAGACTACTACCGTTTACTATAATATTTGATTGACCAAAATAATAGCCCAAAGATTTACTATTGACCTTTGTCCCCGCGAAATTATGTATCCAGTCTGAAAGTGAATTTCCCGTAACCATAACTCCACACTGATCAAGAACCGAATTTGTAATATTGCAGTACCTAGAACTGCAAAGATATATTCCAAGCAGATTCTCATCAATCAAGGTCGAGTTTACCATACAATTATTAGAATAATACAATGCAACTCCTATCTCACATCTACTAAAAGTACCTCCCTGAATCGAAAGGTCTGTGGAGTTTACTATAATTATCTGTCCATATAGTTCGCCATCCAATACCATATTTGTTGAGTTGAAGAAATAACCCAAGTTTTTACCATTTACAATATTATCTGTAATTGTATGTACCCAGTTCAGGAGTTCTGAACCAGTTATCATTAATCCATTATTCTGGAAGGTGTTCTTTTTAATATTGCAATTGTACGAATAATGGAGATAGAAACCTCGAAGACTATTGTTGCTTATTTTGTTTCCTTCTATTATTGAGTTATCTCCTCTATTCCAGTGGATTCCGTGTCCTGTATTGTTGTATATTGAATTATTCATAAAGTCACAGCCATCGCTGTCATAATTGCTGAAGCCTGTTTCACGGTTTGAGAATATTTGGTTATTAGTGATTAACGTATTATCTGAATTTTCTATATGCGCACCATAGTATGCGTTGCAAATTGAGTTGTTGTTAATTTTGTTATTATTGGACTGGAGAAAATAGATGCCTTCTTGAGATGAATTGAATATTGTGTTGTTTTCAATTATGCACGACGATGTTGATTCGACATCAATGCCCCTATCACCGATATTACCAATTGAATTTCCTGACAATAAACATTGACTAGATGAGTAGAGTCTAATACCATTTCCACTAATACTATTGATCGTGTTTCCAATGATTTTAAGACCTGTACAAGATCCAATATACACACCACTATTCTTTGAAGTTATTATGCAATTCTCTACTCTTCCATGACTTGCTTGAACGATGTGGATGCCTTCGCCATGAGAGCTATCAGGAATTGAGTGTAAGTAGCAGTTTCTTATAATGTAGTAATCAGAAAAACTGAATAAAAGGATACATCCGTACTCAGCTGCAATCTCCAAGTTTTCAATGATAAAAGGATCTTCTTCAGTACCCGATCCAGGAAAACCCTGTTCAACGAAATCATCATGATCACTGATACTTATAGACTCATGAATTTCATACGATAATTGACGTTCATTAGTTGGTCTTGAATTCTGACTATCAACAACCTGACTAGATTCAAAATTCTCTATATTGGTGTTGACTCCATTTAAACATGTCATGAACAACAGCAATAAGACTAGAACTATCGATAATCCTCTGCGCATCCTAACCATTCAACCTATTCTTGGTAAAAGTCAATCAAATATTTATAAATTATTGCGCATTTTGGTGCAGTCAAAGAGAGATACTGACTATGAATTTGTTCAAATTTCATTCTGGTGAAACAAGAATGAAACAATTCGACTGACTTGTCATCCTTCAATATATCCAGATACAATTGAGAGGATTTCACTCACGCGCACAATGCTCCTGCCATCGTGGATTGAATGGCCGAAGTAGCTCTCTCTTTAGATGATACCATGTTAAAATGGGCCTCGCATATTCTGTATTGTTAACCTCTGATATTCTTCCTTAGTGTATAAGGTATGTGAATCTGGTGGAAAGGAGTTGCCTACTCATTCCTCATCTTCTTTAAAGAACCTGTCATCCTGAAAATCCTCATCAGGATAACTTCTCTCATTAGTGCCATTTGTTTCATCGAAATCTTTTGCTGCTGAAGGATTTAATCCATATTTTACAACATTGCTCAAGGATTTCTTCGTCATTCGTACTAAAAGGAGTAATCCTAGACCTGAAAATGCAAAAAATGGCAATGCAAGATCATACCACCAAATATGACTTCCTGTGAGTAAACCCGTAGTGACATAGTAAACACCAAGGCCTAGGATGAATATAATACATATTGCTTCACATATTTCCCACTTTTTTGTTCCCCAAATTGCTAGCATACTAATTACCACGCATTTCTTACATTCACATTTCCTGTATATATTAGTTCTCACCCATCAATAATTTGCGAATATTTATCTACATGTTCGTATCATAAAACATGATTGTAATGCGTGGTAAAGGGTTAGTTGTAATATTTGTGTTTACTCTCATAATGTTTCAAGTGCCTATGCCAATTGATGCGGGTCATTCAGGGCGCAAGCTGACTTGGAACTCCGGTCTGCAAATAGACGTAGATGTTGAAAACATTGATTATTGGGCAACTGAAAGTGTTTCCAAACTTTTCTTTACTCTCAAACTTCTCAATGCCGGTATTATTGAGGATTTTAAGACTCTTGTAATGCAAGTTACCGTTGTGACTGAAGTAAATTATACTGAAATAATTACTGTGAATAATCCATGGAATAGCGTGGGTGATGTATCAAAGGTAGTAGCTGAATTCACGATTTCTAGTGAGGACATCAGTGGTACTGGGTGGGATACCTATGAAGCTATGTTTTACTATAACTTATCAGTCTTTGCAGATATTCCTAGCTATACTGATGTTCAATACTGGACATATGCCTATGAAGGAACTCCACTTACGATCTCTACTCTCAGCTACATTGTCTTCTGGCCTTTTCCGCCAATAATACTAGTGGGCAGTGTCTTTTGGATTCTTTATTTTGTAGTTCGGAAATTCAATAAGAGATATGAAGATTTAGAGTCTGAACAAGTTGAAAATACCGTGTCAGAGACCTGATTGAAATCACGAGTTATAGACCAAAGGTTAGGGCTGAACCCACCCTGGTATTGTATTATATCTTAGTTCTTACGAAGTAACATCCAATAATTCTTGTACTTGGAAACACTCACTATCGTTGAGGGAAACGAACTTAAGAATCGCTTATGCGCCAAACGTATGATTGAGATTTCAAAAGAACAAGCACAAAATTACATACTTGATGCCCAGGGTCTAAGAACAAAGAGACCCTGCAAATCTATCATTGATGTGGCAAAAAGAGTTCACAATATCCAAATTG
>JAEOUN010000037.1 GCA_016839245.1 Candidatus Thorarchaeota archaeon | reverse complement strand
CGAAGGACTTTCATTGTACTTGAGGAATGGCTGGACGAGTTGAAGAAGGCGATAGGCAAAGATATTCCCCTGGTGCTCGTAGCAAACAAGACTGACCTTCCTGACCGTGTTGTGGAACCTTCTGAGGGTCGTGAGTTTGCAGACAATCACGGTATGCCATACCTTGAGTCATCCGCAAAGACTGGTGAAGGCATTGTAGATATCTTTGAGCAGTTGGCTAAAATCCTGGTCACATCCCGTGAGAAATAGTAATGAATCCTGTTTTCAATTACCTTCTTATTGGACAAGTGCGAAATCATATCAGTGAGTATTGTACGGCTTGAGATGATTCTATGACTGACCCTGATGAATATTATCCTGTCAATACACTTCCATTACTCGCGCGAGCCCTGACTCTCTATTTCAAGGCTGGTGGAAAGTTCAAAGAAGGTGGAGTTGTGGAGTTCATTCTCCCAGCTGGAAAACATAAGGAGATGATGCGAACAAAGGGTGAACATGAAATCATCATCTGGCTATCAAAGCAACAGCTCTTTGTTCGTGGCCGATGTTCTGCTGACAAAGACTGCAGTTTTAACACTGGCCGGATTGATGCTAATGATCGTGATGCGCTCAAACCACTTCACTGGGATCTTATGAATGACCGAGCGTTCTTCGTAGCTTTGCGAAAATGGTTGTTCCGACTCAATTTTGACTATGTCACACTCATTCGGGCGGTGAATACTGCCTGTGATCGATATGTAGAGATTCCTCTGACCACAAAATGGGGTCGCACATTCAAGAAATTTGACGACTATCGGAAAAATCGTTGGCCTGAGGATGCTACTCCTAATGACAGAGAGCGGTTCTTGGAAGAGGTCTTAGTACGTGTATCATTTTGGATTCAGTCAGCTGCTCAAGTTGATGCTTTAAGGTGAAGAGAGATGCGGCGCAATCGTAACGCCTTTAGAGTTCCTGTACCTCTAGAAATATGGTTGTGAGATTTCATGCTTGTAGGTCTTCTTGTCAATCCAATTGCTGGAATGGGTGGTCGAGTTGGACTCAAGGGAACAGATGGTGTTGTTGAGGAGGCCATACGACGTGGTGCACTCCCCGTGGCTCCAGTTCGTGCAAGCGAGTTCCTTCAGACACTGAAACAACGTTTCAAGAGAAATTCTGACCTGAGTCTCATTGTCTGTCCTGCACAGATGGGTGAAGACATAGCTCGATCAAATGATATTGACTATCGCGTCGTCGATATGACTGTGAGTGACAAGACTACCTCTGAAGATACTGTGAACTGCGTGCAAGCGCTTTACAGTGAGGGTGTTCGTCTGTTGGTCTTTGTTGGTGGTGATGGAACTGCACGTGACATCCTCGATGCGATCAACAAAGGCAGTATGGAAGACCTCTTGGTCCTCGGTGTTCCGTCCGGAGTAAAGATGTACAGTGGCATATTTGTGGTCAATCCTCCAGATGCCGCAGAGGTGGTTGGACTAGTCAAAGATGGCGGTGCCGGGATTGCTGAGTTTGAGATTATGGATGCTGATGAAGATGCATTCAGAGAGGACCGATTTGTCATCAAACTCTATGGCTATATGAAAGGCCCCTCAGTTCCAGCAAGGTTTCAAGGTGCAAAACAGGCTAGCCCTGAAACCGTTAATGAACGTGAAGCACAAGAGGCGATTGCAAGGTATATCATTGAACAGATGATTCCAGAAGGTACATACATCCTTGGGCCTGGTACAACAGTCAAGACCATTGCTGAATTACTTGATATACAAAAGACTACTCTGGGTGTTGATGTCTATTACAAAGGACAGGTCTTCAATGATGTCAATGAGACTCGAATCATCGAGTTAGTCAAAGATTTCACCAAGACTTGGATTATTGTATCCCCCATTGGTCATCAGGGTATGCTCTTTGGTCGAGGGAATCAGCAGATTAGCCCTGGAGTAATAGAACGCGTTGGTCGCGATCACATCTTTGTGATATCAACTCCTGCTAAACTGAAAGGAATTGAGGGTGAAACTCTAAAGGTCGACACTGGCGATGCGAGAGTAGATGCCATCCTCCGCGGCTACATCCGAGTTATTACTGATTATAATGAGATTCGGTTGATTAAAATTGAATAGAGGGTACTGACGATGATAGTTCTTCTAACTGACTTTGGACCATCTGAATATGTGGGTGTAATGAAAGGCGTCATCCACAGAATTGATGGTAGTGCAAATATTGTTGACCTCACGCACTCGATCTCTTCTCAATCCGTTCGTGAGGCTGCATGGGTTCTGCTTACATCATACAGATACTTTCAAAAAAACACTATCTTTGTATGTGTTGTAGATCCCGGTGTGGGAACTTCTCGTGCTGCTGTTCTTGTTGAGACTTCCGAGTATGTCTTCATAGGTCCTGATAATGGTATACTATATCCGACCTTGGCTGATCTGACATCTTATAAGATCTATAACCTTCACATTGGATCGAAGGCATCACATACTTTTCATGGTAGAGATATATTTGCTGTTGCCGCAGGTCGTTATCATTCGGGAACACCACCAGCGGAACTAGGTGTTCGTATCAATAAACTATCAGTTCCTCTGAATTTCACCCTGAAGGGCAACACCGGTGAAGTTGTCAGGATTGATCATTTTGGCAATATTATAACCAACCTTCTCCCCACAACCACAAAGCACCTACTTCTCTCTACTGACAAATATGATTGTGAGATTGACTTGTTTACAACATACGCTGAGGGTCCTGATTCAGGAATCTTTGCTGTTGTAGGAAGTGCAGGTACAATCGAATTATCTGCTAAAAGGAAACGAGCCATTGATTCTCTTCAGATACATGTTGGTGATCTGGTAACAATCAAAGCCAAGTAAAGGCAACGTTGTTTTATCGTATTATTTAAATATCGAAATTATTCGATGATTGTTCACTTGAGGTTCATATTATGGAAATGCTGACTGATCAACCTGCATTCCTCTTCTGTGTCTGCACTGGAAAGTGCCCTGGATTTGCTAAGATGGATATGTGGGATTTTATCAACCGTGTACGCATGGAACTCCCCGTCAAATATGGTGTGATTCATCCTCAGCTATGTGAGGAAGATGGCGATCGATATTTTGAGAGTACTCTCAACGCTGGTGAAAAGGTCATAATTGCAGGGTGTGCTCCAGCAATGCAATACAAGTTGTTTCGTGATGCTTTTACAAAAATTGGTCTAGACATACAACAGGATCTCATTCCATTGGATGTACGTGATATGACTACTGACGAGGCTTTTGAAAAAGTCAAGAATACCATGAAGGAGATTGGTTATGATGTCGAATGAAGGTGGAATTGGTAGTACCTTCATGGGTGTTGCACGAGAGAAAATACCTTGGTGGCCCAATGTCGATGCAGACAAATGTGATGGTTGCGCTGGAGAGTATGATTGTTTGAAATTTTGTCCTCATCAAGTCTACAAGAGTATAGACAATCCTCCAAAAATAGAAGTTGAAAATCGATACAATTGCGTAGTCTTCTGTAGGGCATGCAAAAAAATGTGCCCGAAAGACGCACTCTCATTTCCTGATAAGTCAGAAATTCTGAAAATAATCAAAGATGCACGAACTGAGTAATGGGTGGTAAGTTTGAGTATGAAGTATATTCTACCCTGTGCTGGCTATGATAGGCCTGGTGGAAAAGTATCACGACATGTGGCTGAGGTGCTAGAAAAAGAGCGTCCGGACATAATCATTGGTAGTGTTGCGGCACTAGCTGCGGAGCGGCCGGGTGAACTCAAGAATCTTCGCGCTTCAGACGTAATCAGTATTGATGGGTGTAGCATGAAATGTGCTTCAAAAATGGTGGAGCGACATGCACATCGAGGTTTTGGAAGTATTGATGTTACTGATTTTACAGATAAGAGCGATACTCTTGTGGATGAAATAATAACCAAGATAGACGACCTATGGAAGTCATCTAAAAGTGATGAACATGCAATTGAGACTCCTCAATTCCAAGGATCTGAATATCTGACTGAGATGGTTGATAAATTCGTTCTTAAGATTAAAAATGGACTCTTCTACTCTGACAATGACTTTTGGGTACAACAAGAAGGTCCACTTGTACGAATTGGTGCAACAGATCTGCTACAACAGATGGTTTCTGATATTTATTTCATAGATCTAGTTGATACAGAAGTCCATGTGGATCTTGGTGATGATATCGGATCTTTTGAGTCCACAAAAATTGCAATGGAGATTATATCTCCAGTTTCAGGGACGGTTCTTGAAAGAAATCATGAATTGGAAAACAGCCCTGAATTGGTCAATGAAGACCCCTATGGAAAGGGCTGGTTCTATCTCATTAGGCCTGATGATATCAATGAGTTGGAGCTTTTGAAAACTGCAAATGAGTATCTTGCTTATGGAATTGAAAAGGCTAAGCATGAGTTGGGTAAGAAGGTGTCAGAATGATTCAGACAAAAAGGGTAGTAATTCCATGTAGTGGAATTGGAAAAGCATTTGGAACTGTTGCTAGAGAGGCAACATATCAATTAACAGAAACAAGCCATCAGAGTGAGTTTAGAACGATGTGCCTACCACTCCTAGTGGCTGGTGATCGAGATGCAATAGAACTCGTGAAGAACTCTAGAGTGTACACAATTGATGGCTGTCCCAAAAAATGTGCGACAGTATGTATTGAACGGATTGGAGTAAAAGTTGCTAAGGAAGTCATGGTTCCAAAAGTCCTTGCTGAGAATCCCACTCACAAACCAGACTCTGTTCGTAATATTGGCAGTGATGGTATTCTACTTGCAAAAGATATTGTTACTAAAATTCTAGAAGATGGATGTGATATAAATGAGTGATGCTCCCAAAGTTGGCGTAATCTCTTGTAGTGGTGAAGATTGTCCTGGTGGAAACATTTCACGAGCGGCAACCTTACGAGTTCTTCACGATTTAAGACCTGATGAAACTGTGACTATCTGTCTCCCGCTTTTCCTTGCAGGTGGTGAGGGCGAACGCACTTTCGCAAAGAAGTTTCCAACAATTACAGTAGATGGCTGCAATAAGTTATGCGCCGCAATAGGTACAGCGCGTTTCAGTAATGAACCTACAGTGAAGATTAATTTGGAGGACTATGTTGATTGTTCATCACTTGCATCCGGAGAGAAATGGCATATTAGTGAAAGTGCGGATTTGGTGGAAAAGGTAGCTGCTGATATTGCAAAACATGTGGATTCGATTAGGAATAGCCCTGGTTAAATCAAATCATTTCAATCGTTCCAATAATTGGATTTGAATATATACTCCATCGAGATTTCTATGCAATCCATATTACCCATCATACCTAAATATGCGGAATGCCCATACAGAGAATATGTCGCGGGTTACTGTCTTAGGTGGATGTGGAGTGGTTGGCACTGTCGCTGTCAAGACTCTGGTTGCGTCTGGGGACTTCTCAGAGATTATCATTGGTGATATTGATCTCGAAAAGGCCAATGAATGTGTCTCCAACATTGGTGATGAATGTCTTTCATCTTTTAGAGTGGATGCAAGTAATCCTGAAGATATCAAGAAAGCTATCAAAGGGTCTGATATTGTTCTCAACTGCTGTGGACCCTTTTACAAGCTTGGTCCAATTGTCCTCAAAACCGTGATTGAATCAAAGATCAACTATGTTGATGTGTGTGATGACTATGATGCTACTAAGAAGCTTCTTGAGATGAACGATGCAGCGAAAAAGGCTGGTGTTTCTGCTCTAACTGGAATGGGTAGCTCACCAGGAGTTGCTAATCTGCTTGTGAAATTCTGTGCAAATCTTATGCTTGATGAGGTGGACTCTATTGATATCCTCCATGCTCACGGTGGCGAACCGACTGAGGGCGCTGCTGTAGTGGCACACAGAATCCACAGTATGACCTCCCCAATTCCTATGTATCTCAACGGGAAATTTACTACTGTGGACTATTTCGGAGAGAGTGGGAAAGCATTAGAGGAAGATGTTGAGTTCCATTGTGTTGGAAAATATCGTTGCTATCCATATCCTCATCCAGAAACAATCACACTCCCCAATTATATCAAGTGCAAGCGTGTAACGAATCTAGGTTGCGTGATTCCTCCCGAATATTATAAGATGATTCAAGATATTGCACGATTGGGCATTGCTAGTGAAGAATCTATCAAAGTCGGCCATCAAGAGGTTGTCCAACGAGATTTTGCTATTGCCTTTATTATCAAGGAGAGAGAG
Source organism: Candidatus Thorarchaeota archaeon (assembly GCA_016839245.1). The sequence continues at coordinate 10,589 of JAEOUN010000037.1, read as the reverse complement.
AGAATCCTGAAGGCGGCTAATTTTGGAGAGCAACGTGGCTGTCTCAAGATTACAATGAAAGGCATTGAAGATGGAGAATTCAAGCAATATGACTTTTCTATGGCATCAATTGGCCAATCCATGGGAGAGGGAACAGGGATCCCTGCTGCTCTTGGAACAATCCTCATGGAGCAGGGAAAGATAACTGAGAAAGGAGTACTTCCTCCTGAAGCTTGCGTGAATCCACTCGACTTTCTTGGACTGATGCAGGAACATCTTAAATTAGATAAAATGACGGGCGGCGAGTCTCCACTCATCATAGAATCCATCGATAAGAACGGAAAAATTGAACGTCTCAAGTTGTAGACTCAAATTGATACTGTATATATGGCCGTTTGCCCATTCAATATGATGGGTTAGGAAAATGTCAATGGAGAGAGAGAAGAAGTACATTCTAGCAGTTGACCATGGGACTTCTGCTATGAAGGTCGCTCTCGCTGATACGTGCGGTGAGATTCTGGCATTCGAGTTTGAAGACACTCCCATATATCTTAGTTCTGATGGTGGTGCAGAACAAGATCCCGATGAGTGGTGGGGAGCACTTGTTAAAGCTACAAGGAAACTCCTTGCGAGGAAATTGGTTCCGGTTGATGATATCGTGGCTGTATGCGTGTCAAGTCAGTGGTCTGGAACTGTTGCTGTAGACTCTGAGGGTAATCATCTAATGAATGCCATCGTCTGGATGGATTCCCGAGGTGAGCCATATATCCGTGAGAAAAATGAAGGCATCATCAATATTCAGGGTTATGGGATTCTCAACATTGCACGATGGTTACGTTCCACTGGTGGACTTCCTGTAAAGAGTGGAAAGGATCCAATCGCGCACATTCTTTTCATTAAAAACGAGCGCCCTCCGGTGTACGAAGCAACATACAAGTTCTTGGAACCTAAGGATTACCTGAATCTTCGTCTTACCGGCGAGTTTGCTGCATCATTTGATTCGATCATGCTTCATTGGGTCACTGATATTCGTGATATCAATAATGTTCACTATAACAAAGGTTTGATTCGCAAAATGGGTGTTGATAAGGAGAAACTACCCCGATTGATGAGGGCAATTGATTTTCTTGGTGTAGTGAAGGAAGACGTAGCTGAGGAACTGGGGATTAGTCCCAACACAAAAGTAGTCGTTGGCTCTCCAGACTTACATTCTGCAGTGATAGGTTCTGGTGCTGTAAGGGATTTTGAGGGTCATATCTACATCGGTACAAGTAGCTGGATAATCTGTCATGTTCCCTTCAAAAAGACAGACATCTCACATAATATGGCTACAGTTCCATCATCTATACCCGGGAGATATTTTGTTGCAAATGAGCAAGAGACCGCTGGGGCATGTCTCAAATTCTTAAGAGATAACATCTTTTTCAGTGATGACACCGAGCGTGTCAACAATCCGGAAGTCTATCAGGAATTTGATAGAATTGTAGAGCAAGTTCCTCCAGGAAGCAATGGTCTCATCTTCACACCATGGCTCTTTGGCGAACGTACTCCAATAGAGAACCATACCATCCGAGGCGGTCTTCATAATATCTCGCTTCCAATAAAGAGAGAAGACATCATACGTGCAGTCTTTGAGGGTGTCGCATACAACTCCAAATGGTTGTTCGATCTAATTGAGAAATTCATCAAAAGGAAAATGGATCCTGTAAACATTATTGGTGGAGGAGCACAATCAGATATATGGTGTCAAATCTATGCTGATGTTCTTAACAGAACAATACGTCAGGTGAAGGATCCAATAATGGCTAACGCACGTGGTGCTGCGTTTATTGCAGCAGTCGGCCTTGGGTATTGCAACTTTGAAGATATACCTGACATGGTTCGATACTCTAATGTCTTTCATCCCAATCCTGAAAATCACCAAATCTACGGTAAGTTATACTCCGAGTTTCTCAATCTGTACAAAAACAATAAAGCAATGCATAGACGTCTAAACGAATAGATGTCAGGTCAAGTAGGATACAAGACCACAAGTCCTGATGAAATATAATAATCTCCAAGTTGCAGCATCACCCATAAGAATTAATCCAAGAAAATTCTCTCGCTTATCAATCAATTAGGAGCTATCAGCAATTGCAAGACATCTTCAGCTATTTCGTTGACTATCTAAAAGTCATTCTGGCTCACTTTGGACTTGATGAGTACGCAGGTCTCATTGCAGCTCTACCCTTCTTTTTCCTTCTGTATGTTTTCTATCTCATTACAATTAGATTCGTGAGAATTTCATTCAAGAAAGTTGGAATGCCTCGAGAGGCAACAAGTGGGACTATCTTCGGAATCAGACTCTTCTTTTTTGCAGTTGCTTTACTAGCTCTCTTATCCTTAGCTGGCGACACTCTTGGGACTTATATTCTGGCAGGAGGTGCATTGATAGGAACTGCACTTGGTCTTGCATTCTCACGAGCTCTTCAAAACATTGTGAGTGGTGTCTATATCCTCATTGCTCGACCATTCCGAGTAGGTGATTATATTCGGATGGGTGATTCTGAAGGACTTGTCCTTGAGATTACTTTGAACTACACACGAATTCTCAGACCTGATCATACCCGTCAATACATTCCAAACTCGATGAGTGTTGACTCGAAAATGACTAATTTCCGTGTTCGAATTGATGATTACTTTGAGGAGTGTGATCTTGAGTATCGTCGAAATTTCTTTGATTCTGATGATGATAATGATTCCAGATTTGATGATGCCCTTGATAGGTTGAGATATTTGACCAAGGGCGATGAAGTATTTAGGTACACATTTGATGTGGAGATAGAACGAACTTGTTCAAAACCCGTGGTCCAGAAATACTTTGAATCCGTCTGTGAGAAATGGAAAGATACCTTTGTTCTTCCTCCTGAATTCATGTACTGGAGTAGTACTGCAACAACAACTACTTTCAGATTTGCCATCATCACACATGATGCTAAGGAAATAATCACCAAAGGGCATGATCTCAGAACGGAATTGGTTGATTACCCCTCAAAATAGTACTTCCCAGTAATTCAATCACTCAGCTGAAATATCTTTTCAAAACGCTAGAAGCTCTCAGTGTAATCCATTTAGATGGCTCGTTTTTTGTGTCAATTTCACAGAGCATCTTTCCATTGAATGTATCTTTGAGAAGCCATCTCCCTGAGGGCTCTTTTGCACTGATGGTATAATCAATGGACTCCTGCATCCTATCATCCTGTACACCTAATGCGGTCAAGATGTCAAGGACTTCTAGGATATCTGATTGGTAGAACAATGGAAAACCAAATCGTTTCCATCCAGCTTTTTCCTTTCTGCTTCCATCAGGATTTCGAAGGTATTTGTAGATTTCATTTTCAAGTACAATTTCGACTTCTTGATTTATGATTCGTTTCATATCCTTAGACCAATTATTTTGAGGGATTCTAGAAAAAGCCTTGAGAACTTTCATCCTTCCCATGAAACAGTTCACAGGAAACACTTTGCTTTTGTCAATTGGAAATGCACGACATTTCCATCCTCCTACGTCATCAGAATGGTAGTCCATTTGAAAGTCTATCAACTTCTTCGTTCTTGGATCATCAAGGTAACCAAAGTGAACAAGATAGAACAGGATATTTCCATCATAACAGCAGCCATCTTTTACAGTGCTTGCTTTTCCCTTGTCTGTTTTTGGGAGGTCCATCAGAAAGTGTCCAGAATCCCGCTGAAAGAGGTATATGTATTCCATCGCCTTCTCGATCTGACTTGTTTTCTTTGCTCCAAATTCAGCAAGAATGAGTAGGTTGTGAGTTGTTGTGGTATACTTTGGCAAATACATGTCGTGATATTGTTCCCAATGACCCTCTTCTCTCTGCTTTTCCAGAATATTTCTGACACAAGATGATTCCATAACGGAGTCCTGCGCTTGAACGACCTCTGGATGATTAGGAGTTTTGTCTTGAAGATACTGTAGTGTCCAATAACGAACGCTTGGATTGTCCGGTTCTAGTAACCAATCAATGGTCTCTTGGTCAATGATGTCCTCAAATTGCATACTATACCATTGAGTGTTATTTCGTATTAAGCTCTCTCTCTACTAGTTTTATTCTATAAATCTGCACCAGTTTTTCCAGAGCCCCACGCATCCATTGCTGCCTTGAGGAATTCGTGTCCTTCCTCTTTTGCATACTTGCTCACTGAAATGCCTTGCATCTTTGCATCAATTGCTTGTCTGAATGCCATAGCTCCTGCTCTTGGTCCATTCGGATGCGCATGGATGGCACCACCTGCTCCAATGATAATATCATAACCGAGGTCGTCAATAACCTCTTCGACATGTCCTTGACTGATTCCGCCACTGGGCATTGGTGCTGTTGCCTTTATGTGATGTAAGGGCATTGTCATATCATGTGCAACATGGAGATACCGTTCTTTTAGGACTGGCGCTTTTCCATATGGTGCTGGGAATACTGTAATATCCGAGCCACAGATGCGTGGCAATTTTCCTGTCACAATATTATTTGAGATACCTACAATTGGGGAATATGACATTGCTCCAGTGACATCCATATGGGCTAAGATTGGAACATTAATTGAGGGATCCTCACAAACATGCCGGAATGCTGAATATCCAATTGCAAGAAAGTTCATCATGAGTCCATTTGCCCCAAGTTCGATGGCTCTCTCAGCATTCTCAAACAATTTTGGCACACTATCAGTGATATTCACTGTATAGAGTGTCTTCTCTCCTTTCTCTGCATCTGCTCGGTCAATTGCTTCCATGAATAGTGGAATTCTCTCTTCAAGGGTATTAAATGAAGCATCAGCTAGGAGCTCATCATCCTTGACTATATCTGCACCTCCCACAGCAGCCTCGTAACAGAGTCCAGCACCTACTTTGGCCGATGTGTAGACACACGGTTTGATCATATTGTTCAATATTGGCCTGTCCTTGATCTTCAATAGTTTCCTTAGGCCTTCAATGCCAAATTTTGGTCCTTTGAATCCTTTCAGCCAGCTCTTTGGAAACTTCATGTCAAGGCATTTGATCCTGCCATAGAGCGATACATTTCCTATCACTGTACTGAATAACATAGGAATTTGTTGTCCAAAGTTTTCCCAGGGAAATGCAATCTGCATGATGTACTCTCTTCGGTCAATATCTTTAGGTAGACTGTACTCGTATTGCGGTACTTCATAGATACCAATCACTTTGGCTACATGCCGTTTTCTGACTTCAGGAGTTTCTCCCGGTACCGGAACCCATGTCCCTGTGCTTTGTTCGATGGCTGCAAACTGAGCCAATTCTCTGGCATCCATGAACGGAGGGAGTCCAACATAGTAGGTACAAATTACATATCGATCTTCATCAATAGCATCAGGAAGTGCATCTGGAAGAGAATCGAGTGGCACTCTTTTCATCGCAATCAACCAGCTACTCGAATATACTCCCTGCCTTATGTTCTTTTGCAGAAATCTTGTTTTAGCCACGGATGGAATATGGCCAATCGTCATAGAGCTGATTTTATCAAGGTTCGTAGTATTGGAAATTCAATAGATGGTTCTGGTGAGTGTCATTTGAAAATGATTCCTATCGTAGATGTTGCGAAAAAAGCTGGAATAGACGAACAATATTTGGAGACCTATGGGCAGTTCATAGCCAAGATTAATCTGAATATAAGAAAGAGCCTTGGGAAACGAAAAGGGAAGCTCATTCTTGTAACTGCGACTAATCCAACACCAGCTGGTGAAGGCAAAACAACAAATTCAATTGGACTATCTATGGCATTGAATGCTTTGGGCCATAATGCTGTGGTCACTCTACGGCAACCATCACTGGGTCCAATTTTTGGGATTAAAGGTGGTGCCGCCGGAGGTGGAAAATCTCGACTTGAACCTTTTGAGCAGGTCAATCTCTTTCTCACCGGTGATTTTCCAGCTGTATCTGCCGCACACAATCTCCTCTCTGCAATGATTGATAATTATGTTCATCACGATCTCCAACCAGAAATTGACATTCGACGAACCTATTGGCCACGAAATTTGGATATGAACGATCGTGCGTTGAGAAAGGTAATTGTTGGTCTTGGTGGACGGTTTGATGGATTTCCGCGAGAGGATGCATTTGTCATCACTGCCGCGTCAGAGGTCATGGCAATACTTGGTCTCTCAACTGGTTATACAGACTTGAAGAAAAGGCTTGGAAACATCCTTGTTGCACGATCTGAGCAATTGGACGATATGTTCGCAAGAGATTTGAAGGCTGAAGGCGCCATGGCTGTTCTTCTAAGGGATGCATTGAAACCGAACCTGATTCAAACCATGGAAGGCACACCTGCAATTATGCATACCGGACCTTTTGCTAACATCGCTCATGGAACAAGTTCTATAATTGCTACAGATATTGCACTCAGACTCTTTGACTATGTAGTGATAGAGGCTGGGTTTGGATCCGACTTGGGCGCTGAGAAATTCTTCAATGTAGTGACTAGGGCTGGAGATCTAAAAGTTGATGCCTGTGTCATTATTACAACAATTCGTGCATTGAAAGAACATGGTCATGGAGTTTTGGAATATGGATTTTCCAACCTAGAGAAGCACGTTGATAATATGCGTAATTTTGGGGTACCTGTTGTTGTCGCAGTCAATAGATTTCCGGATGATACTGATGAAGAGATGCAGATGCTCGAAGATCATTGTGATAAAAGAGGCGTGAAGGTTGAGATCTCAGAAGTCTTTGCAAAAGGATCTCAAGGTGGGATTGATTTAGCGAAGACTGTAATTGAAACAATCAAGAATCAACCTGTAAAATCCATCAATTATACCTACAGTCTTGATGATCCCATTCAGACAAAGATTGAGAAAGTCGTCAAAGAAATCTATGGTGGAAAAGGTATCGATTATACAACAGGGTCACTCAGTCGCATTCGTTCACTTGAAAAGAGAGGATTTGGCAACCTTCCAATCTGCATTGCTAAGACTCAATTTAGCCTCTCTGATAACAAAGCATTGAAAGGAAGGCCCACTAATTTTGATGTTGAAGTTGTTGGAGCAGATGTGAGCAGTGGAGCTGGCTTTGTTGTGGTCTATATGGGTGAGATTAATCTCATGCCCGGGCTTCCTGAGCATCCAGCGGCTGAAAACATGGATTTGGATGAAGATGGTAACATTAGTGGAGTGTTCTAGGAGATATTTGAAGTGTCTGATGATGATATCAAACCTATTTGTGAAGATCACGTAATCAAGGGAAAGCGGCTTTCAAAGCGGCTTCGAGACCAGATCAAGATTGAAGTGGAAGAACTAGTTGCAAAACATGGTGCCCCTCCAAAACTCGTGACAGTGATTGTTGGAGATGATGAGGGGTCCCAGATGTATGTACGAATGAAACGAAAAGCTTGCAGTGATGCAGGTATTCTCTCTGACCACTATGATCTACCTGAGAAGACAACACAGAAGGAATTGCTTGAACTAGTCAACAAATTGAACAATGATGCAAGTGTTCACGGAATCCTTGTTCAACTACCACTTCCGAAATATATTGATGAAAAAGTCATTATTGGAGCAATAAGACCTCTAAAGGATGTAGATGGATTTTCACCAGCGAATATCTACAACCTCTTCTATGGTGGCGAACAACTGAGTTCAGCTACGCCCCACGGAATTGCCATAATGCTGGATCAGATTGGGATGAACGATCTCTCAGGTAAACATGCTGTCATCATTAATCGGTCAACGATTGTTGGAAAACCTCTCATCTTTCTCCTTCTCAATAGAAATGCGACGGTGACAGTATGTCACTCACGAACCTCAGATCTTACAGAATTTACCAAGGATGCAGATGTACTAATCACTGCAATTGGTCGTCGAACCTCTCATGATGACCCATTCTTCATCACTGTTGATATGATAAAAGAGGGAGCTGTGATAATCGATGTCGCTACTCCATATGGTGATGTGGATTTTGATAACGTGAAGAACAAGGCACAATGTGTCACTCCTGTTCCAGGAGGAGTAGGTCCTATGACAATTACAATGCTTCTTCGAAATGTCATTGATGCATATTCTGCACAAAACAAACAGTCATAGGTGCCTAAGATGTCTGATGATCAAAAACCAATTTGTGAAGACAATATAATCAACGGAAAGCGTCTATCTAAACAATTACGAACTGAGATCCAATCAGAAGTCGAACAACTGGTAGCAGGACACAGGACATCACCAAAGCTCGTGACAGTCATTGTTGGTGAAAATGAAGGGTCTCAGATGTATATCCGTATGATGCATAAAGCTTGCAACAATGTTGGTATTCTCTCTGACCACTATGATCTTCCCGAAAAGACAACTCAGAACGAGCTACTGGATTTGATTCAAAGATTAAATGTTGACAAGTCAGTCAATGGAATTCTGGTTCAACTTACACTTCCTGATCATATTGATGAAAAAGCCATCATTGACGCAATTTCTCCAATGAAGGACGTCGACGGTTTTTCATCAAGGAGTATCTACAATCTTTTTTATGGTGGAGAACAGCTTAGTTCAGCTACGCCCCACGGAATTGCCATAATGCTGGATCAGATTGGGATGAACGATCTCTCAGGTAAACATGCTGTCATCATTAATCGGTCAACGATTGTCGGAAAACCTCTCCTCTTTTTATTATTGAACAGAAACGCAACAGTTACAATATGTCACTCTCGGACTGCAGACATATCTAAGTTCACAAAGACTGCTGATATACTCATCACCGCAATTGGAAGAAGATGTTCGCATGATGGTCCATTTCTTATCACTAAAGATATGATTAAAGAAAATGCTGTCATTATCGATGTAGCAACTCCCTATGGTGACGTTGATTTTGAGAATGTTAAGGAGAAGGTGCAATGCATCACTCCCGTTCCTGGCGGAGTAGGACCAATGACTACTGCAATGCTTCTTAGAAACGTCGTTGATGCCTATATTAATCAATTAGACTGAAACCTGACTCCGTCATTGTGCACGCCCAAATCCTTTTTTACAACATCGCTACGAGCGTTGTTAGGTGAATCCTATGAAAGTAGTTGAGTGTGTACCCAACTTCTCCGAAGGTCGTAGAAAAGAAGTCATTGATGCTATTGCTGATGCCATCAAGAGCGTTGAGACAGTTCGTCTTCTTGATATTGAGTTCGATCCTGATCACAACCGTTCTGTCTTCACATTTATTGGTGAACCTCAAGATGTGAAGAATGCAGCTCTGAAAGCTGCGGAAGTTGCTGTTGAAAAGATTGATTTGACCAAGCATAAAGGTGCACACCCAAGGATGGGCGCAGTGGATGTAGTCCCATTCATTCCACTTCATGGCACAACTGTCGGAGAATGTATTGAACTCTCAAAAGAATTCGCTGATGAATTTTCTAAAAAATGCAATGTTCCCGTCTATCTATATTCTAAAGCAGCTACTCGTCCAGATAGAGTAGACCTACCGAATATTCGCGAAGGCGAATTCGAGCGTCTGAGAGACCTCATTGGTACAGACCCAAGCAAGACTCCTGATTACGGTCCGAACAAGATTCATCCCACAGCTGGAGCTACTGCTACTGGTTCGCGAAACTTCCTGATTGCCATCAATTTCAACCTTAATACAACAAGAGTTGAAGTTGCACAGGCCTGTGCTGATGCGGTGCGAGGTACAACAGGTGGATTTGCAAATGTCCAAGGCATAGGGTTGGATTTGCCTGCTAAAAACTGTGTTCAGGTATCACTGAACCTTACACATCCAAGACGTACGAGGATTCACCAAGTGTTTGAGGTAGTCAAGAACGAGGCTCGCAGATTTGGTGCTACAGTTATCGAGACCGAGATTGTAGGAATGGTGCCGCTCTTTGCTCTCCTTGATGCACTTCGTTATTATCTTCAACCTGAGAAACTGGATGAGTCTATGATACTAGACCTCTATTATCTGGGCGGAGCACAAGACCCAACAAAGAAGACTTTCACTGAGATGTCTATGATTGAGTTTGGCAATGAAGTTCGTCGTGCACGGGCCACTCCTGGTGGCGGTAGTGTTGCTGCAGCCATGGGATCCTTTGGTGCAGGACTTGTATGTATGGTGACTGGTCTGTCATTATCAGGAAGAAAGTTTGCTGGTATTAAGGAAGAGATGGTAGAACATCGCCATGCGTGTGAGTATGATCGTGGAGTCCTAATGGACTTGATCGAAAAGGACTCAGAGGCTTTCGATGTGGTGATGGATGCCTTCAAACTTCCTGAAGATACCGATGCTCAAAAGAAAGAGAAGGAAGATATCATTCAGAAAGGAACCATACATGCAGCTGAAATGCCTCTAACAACTATGAAACATGCACTTGGCGCATTGGAACACGATCGAGTTGCAGCCGAGAAGGGCAATATCAATACCATCACGGATGCTGGAGTTGCCTCTCATGCGCTCATGGCAGCAATTGAAGGAGCTGCCCTGAATGTTCGTGTTAACCTTGCCAACATCAAAGACAAGACCTTTGTTGATAAGACCGCAAAAGAAGTGGAACGGATTCTTTCTGAAGGCAGAAAACTCAAGTCTGAGATTCTGGAGATTGTCGAGGTACGGATGAAGGAGCTTGCTGAAGGAAAAT